>JAWOMQ010000159.1:0-2806 GCA_033852415.1 Bacteroidota bacterium | reverse complement strand
AGGAGCCCATTTTTTGGTATATTTTTCAATATGAATAGAATTTCCTGCTTAATTTTCGATCTGGATGGAACGCTTGGACAAACAAACGATTTGATTTTTGCCACTTTTAATCACGTAGCAAACAAGTTTTTAAATAAATCTTTTACAAGAGAAGAGATTATAGGATTGTTTGGCCCTCCCGAAGAGGTAGCCCTCGCCAGAATTGTGGGGAAAGATCGGATTGAACAAGCGCTCAATGAGTTATATCGCTACTATGAAGAACATCATCTCGATCTCGCAAGACTTCATCCCGGTGTTGAGACCCTGCTGGACCATCTGAAGCAACAGGGGTTCCACCTGGCGATATTCACCGGAAAAGGCAGGCGCACGACATCTATCACAGTGGAGAAATTCGGCATTAGAAAGTATTTCGATATGATTGTGACCGGGTCCGATGTTACGAACCACAAACCCTCTTCCGACGGAATCAGAAAAGTCATGAAGATGTTCTCTCTTCGTCCTGAAGAGGTTCTGATGGTGGGAGATGCTGTCTCGGATGTTAAGGCCGCCCGTGAAGCCGGTGTGAAAATCGCTGCTGTTCTGTGGGATTCATACGCGAAAACCAAAGTCCTGGAGATGGAGGTTGACTATGTCTTTCATACTGTTGAGGATTTTGACAGCTGGATAAGAAAGCTGACTTCACCCACCCTCAGTAGTGGCACATGAACCAAAACCGTCTCGCACGGTGGATATTCATTGGCGCGATTCCCGCCACTGTCGGCCTGTTCTGGTTAACGGCAGGAGCGCATTTCAAGTATACACCGGACGATACGTATATCTATCTTCAGTTTGCGAGGAATATCCTCCACGGAGGTGGGATATCGTTCAATCCCGGTGAGCCGACCTATGGTTTCACAAGCCCTTTCTGGCTTGGCGTAATTACGATTGCCGGAAAACTCGGAGCCGAAACCCTGGTCGCGGCCAAATCGATCGACCTTCTGTTCGCCGGGCTTACAATCATTGTCGTCTACCTCCTCGCATTTGAAATCATCAGGGATTCCGCTGTCGCCCTTCTCGCAATGATGGTCTGTTCCCTCAATATCTGGCTCTTGCGCTGGGCTGGCACAGGTCTGGAGACGTCCCTCGCCGTGTTCACGGTGATGGTCGCCCTGTTGTTTGCCCTTCGCAACAGATATGTGCTTTCGATCTTGGCTTGCGGCATTGGGACACTCGTCAGGCCGGAGATTTTTTTTCTTGCTCCGCTGATTCTGATCGATCTGGCAATCAATTCCAGGGAACGGGGCGATCTCATCGCGCTTATTCTAAGGCTCGTTGGTTTGTACCTCTTGATCGTAGTTCCATGGCTGATCATTGCATACACGACGTTTGGTACGATTGTCCCAAACACCGCATTGGCGAAAGGGGGTTTTCATTTTACCCTCGATGAAGTGTCATCGACATCATACGATATTCTGAGGACAGTCGCGTTCTCCGATGGCATCAGCGGTCTGATATTAGTCATCGCGTTCGTCGTTCTCCTGAGCCAGCTCCGGAAAAGTGGGGCGGGGGAAGCCATTGATGGGTTCGAGAAGTTTGTTGTATTCAGACAGAGTCTGATTGGGATAGGTTGGATCGTGACGATCCCATTAATCTATATTATTGGGGGTGTTAATGTGGTATCGAGGTATTTGCTGATGATCCTCCCGCTGGTCGTCATCTATGCGTTCTGGTATCTCGACAAATGTCTGATATTCTCCAGGATCAGCCGGTTTCGGTACACTGTAATATTTTTCGTGACAGCGCTCCTGATGCTTCAGAGCCAGCTATTATACCGCCGGTACGCTTTACCCGGAATCGCCGCATTTCAGCAAGGGATGGAGATGTCACTCATACCGATCGGATTCTGGTTGAATAGGAACACGCCGGCGGACGCGGTTGTTTTCGCGCCCGACGTGGGTGCAGTGGGTTATTACTCGGAACGGAAAATCTGCGATGCTGCCGGGCTTGTGTCACCGACACTATTGTCATATGTCCGTCGGGGCTATACAAATGAAATGATGATAGAGGATAGAATTTTCAGCTCGGCATGCCAGGCACAGTATGTGGTCGACCGTTCATTCACACCTGAACGCTGGAAAGATCGTCCGGATCTTCTGCCGCTGATGACGAGGACTTTCTATCAGATGGGTATTGGTGATTCGAGAATAAACTATTATACCGTGTATAAAGTAGTTCCGATGTCAAAATGAAAGACGCAACAGTATGAAACAAATTCCGGTGGGCATCATTGGTGTCGGCCATCTCGGTTCTCTTCATGCAAAAATGTTTTCACAGATCGCAGGGGCTGCCGTTGTTGGAGTATATGACATTGATCCGGGCAGGGCTCGATCTGTCGCTGACGAATTGGGCATCCCAGCATGTAAATCCCGCGAAGAGCTCCTTGAGAGGTCGCAGGCGGTGAGTATTGCCACACCGACAGGGACTCACTTCACGATCGCCCAGGCAGCGATCGCAGCGGGGGTTCATACATTTGTCGAAAAGCCCATCACGCAAACAGTCGAGGAGGCCCAGCAGCTGATTGACCTTTCACGGAAACATAAGGTCAAACTGCAGGTCGGCCACATCGAGAGATTCAATCCGGCTCTGCTCGCGTTGAAAGGAATTCAGCTCAGGCCGATGTTTATTGAATCACACCGGCTGGCCCAGTTTAACCCACGCGGGACCGATGTTGCGGTCGTTCTGGATCTCATGATCCACGACATCGATATTATTGTCAGTCTGGTCCGTTCCCCTGTTAACCAGATTGATGCAAACGGTGTGGCGGTCG
>JAWOMQ010000176.1:0-3406 GCA_033852415.1 Bacteroidota bacterium | reverse complement strand
TCAGGCTGTCATTGGTGGTCTTATCACCTCGACATTATTGACACTGTTTATTGTGCCGGTTGTTTATTCGATCATTGATGATTTTTCTCTCAAAAGAACATTTCGGCTGCTTTCTCATCTTATACCCGGAAAGAAGCTCAAGCAGGAAGCCAAGAACGAAGTCGTGCAGTATACTAGTGGAGTTATTGAGTCACGAATTGGCAAATAAGCAATGAATAGGCACCCCACGATGACCTGCACTTCAGGAGAATATCCATATGAAAATCGTGTTCCTCATTTGCAATGAAGTATTCGCTCCTCGTGTTATGGAGATGCTCAGCGGAAATGGCATTGACTACTATACACGCTGGGAACAGGTCAAGGGGAAAGGCCACGGTACAGATCCCCATTTAGGTACGCGCAGCTTCCCCGGCATGAACGCTGTGCTGATGATAGCATTTCACGACGAAGCCGCGCTCGAACAGCTTGTCCGAAGCATATCCGATGCAAATGAACGCATCACACGTGCCGATGATCGGATCAGATTGTTTCAGGTTCCCCTCGAGCGGATTATTTGAATTGGCGCGGCTCGCAGATTAATCAGGCCTTCCGCCTTGGGCATTGCCGCGTGATCATCTTGCTGTGGCGGAAGGCAGCTTGACAATCCCAGCCATTCTTTATAACTTGACCCTGTCGTATAATTTGTGAAACCCCGTGTACTACGGGCTCCTGCTCGCACGCTGCTACTCACTTGATCTTCCATCAGCTATGAAAGGAGAGCATTTCATGTGTCTGTCCGGTCTGATGCGTCGCTCGCTTGTCATCTTGTCTCCATGGATACTTCTGCTTGTTCTGGTAGAATCCGCCTACCCGCAAAATCTTCTACCGCCACCCGCGACTCCGAAGAAGCCTGTCATTGATGTCTATTATGAAGATACAGTCCGCGACGACTACCGCTGGCTGGAGGATTTCAGTGATCCGGTAGTAAAGAAGTGGAGCAATGAACAAAACGAACGCACACGTGCCTATCTGGACAAGCTTCCCGCGCGTGAATTAATACTCAAACAACTTCAGGAGATTGAGGGTGCTAGCTCACCGAGTTACAGTCTTCGGTCAGTAAGTGGGGCCTTGTTCGCCATGACATATCAGCCGCCAAAAAACCAACCATATCTCGTAACGATAGGTTCGATTGAGGACCCCGGTTCCGAGCATGTGATTCTGGATCCCAATTTGCTGAATCCCAGCGGTACGACGGCGATCGACTTTTATGTGCCATCGCCTGATGGGAGGCTCGTTGCAGTCTCTCTTTCCGAGGGAGGCAGCGAGGATGGTACTCTACACATCTTCGAGTCGGCTACGGGTAAGGATCTTGGAGATGTTATTCCCCGTGTGAACTTTGCCACGGCAGGTGGGAGTGTCGCATGGACAGCGGACGGATCAGGAATCTACTATACACGATACCCTCATGAAGGCGAAAGACCGAAGGAAGATGTGAATTTCTACCAGCAAGTCTACTTCCACGAGCTGGGGCATCCCATAAGTGAAGATGTTTATGTGATCGGAAAGGATTTTCCCCGCATTGCCGAGATAATGCTTCATACATCAAACGACGGTCGATATCTCCTGGTGACGGTTGCTAATGGGGATGGAGGAGAATTCGCTCACTATCTTCTCAGCCCAGAGAAGAAGTGGACGCAAATCACACAATTTTCCGACAAAATCAATCTGGTTGTTTTCGGCCCGGGTAATACTTTATACCTCCGCTCAATCAAAGATGCCCCGATGGGAAAAATTCTGCGCCTGTCGCTTGATCATCCTGAACTTGCGGTCGCAAAGACTGTTGTGGAGGAAGGATCAGTGGCGTTGCAGAGCATTGTCCCGACTGCGAATAAGCTCTACATAAGTGTAATGGCGGGAGGACCAAGCGAGCTGCAGATGTTTGACCTGGACGGGACACACAAGCGGAACGTTCCCGTTCTCCCGGTTTCCACGGTTGGCCCGGTAATCGCAATGGATGGAGATGATATCCTCTTCGGAAATGTCAGTTATGTGGAGCCATTTGCCTGGTACAGGTTCACTCCTTCGACCGGAAAGGTGACGAAGACTGTGCTCGCGGAATCTTCGCCGGTCAAGTTCGATGATATAGTCGTGTCTCGTGAGAATGCGACGTCCAAAGACGGCACGCTCATCCCTCTCAATATAATTCATCGGAGGGATCTCAAGCTGGATGGGAATAACCCGGCGCTCCTTTCCGGCTATGGTGGTTACAATGCCAGCCAGGTCCCATACTTCCAGCCCACGAATCGGGTTTGGCTGGATCAGGGAGGAATCATTGCCGTTGCGAATACACGGGGCGGCGGTGAATTCGGTGAAGCGTGGCACAACGCCGGCAAGCTCACAAAAAAGCAGAATGTCTTCGACGACTTTGCCGCCTGTGCTCAACTTCTTATCGATGAGAGGTATACCAGCCCTGCAAAGCTCGCTATCGAGGGGGGCAGCAATGGTGGACTTTTGATGGGTGCCGAACTTACCCAGCACCCTGAGATGTTCCGGGCAGTTGTTGCGTACGTTGGTATTTTCGACATGCTTCGCTGGGAGCTCGAGTCGAATGGTGCGTTTAATATCACGGAACTCGGCACCGTCAAGGATTCAGCGCAATACAGGGCGATTGCGGCGTACTCGCCATACCACCATGTCGTTGACGGACGGCGATACCCTGCAGTCTTTTTCCTGACTGGAGAGCATGACGGCAGAGTTGACCCCCGCAACTCACGGAAAATGACAGCCCGGCTCCAGGCAGCCTCAGGCTCCGGACTGCCAGTTCTCCTCTGGACAAGCTCAAGCGCCGGTCATGGGATCGGAACCTCAGTGAGTGAGAGATTGTCGCAGCAGGCCGACGTGGATGCGTTTCTGTTCGATCAGCTGGGCATGACCCATCAGCCGCGAGCTCACCAAAAGTGAGTCCGGCCGGCTGCAGGTGGCAGAGAAGGCGCGATGCCTCACTCACATTAAGAATTTTTGAAAGCGCTGCTGGAGTGAACGGGGTATCGTATCTCACTTCACGGATTGGGAGAGCGTATGAGGTTGGCTCGTCCGTGGTCAACGAGCGTTAGAGGAGGAGTGGTGCGATGGCCGAATTATGTTCCTTTCCCTTGAGCTTATCTCGCGATGCCTTTACGGTAACCCATCCATTTGGATTCCCCCTCGACTGGTGGGCATGATTTGGATCGTCGCAAGAACAAAAGGGCCCATGGCAAAATGATCAACGTCACTTTATTGCCAAAGCAATCTTTTCTGCCGTAATAGGCATTGATTTGATCCTGATTCCCAACGCGTCGTCGACCGCGTTCGCGATCATCGGTGCAGCGGGAATCATTGTGTGCTCACCGACCCCCCGTGCACCGTAAGGACCATCCTTCTGTGGGAC
>JAWOMQ010000024.1:0-5001 GCA_033852415.1 Bacteroidota bacterium | reverse complement strand
CATCGACACGGTTCAGATTCTGGCTGGCATCCAGGGTATAAGTACACGCTTCTGTGAACGAAAGACTATCCACACCTTCCACCCGATACCAGACTTTGAACATTGCGCGAATGGGGCCGGTGCAAATGATCTGATACTTCGTAAACATTCCCGGTTGCAGCAATCCGCCGTTTTTCCACACAGCCGAGCCACCAGCACCCAGGGATCGCCCTACATTGAAGAGATCAGCACCTTCCCCATGATCCACATGGTAAGAGATTCTCTTTTCTCCCTTCAGCGAATCTCCATCATACCATTTGTCGATAACATGATAACGCACCCGTTTTACCCAGACATCGAGGCCGTTGAGAACAACACCTGCCAATGGACCCCCATAAATCCGGAACGCAATCCGATCATTTTCCCATGCAACATCCTTCCTCGGCAGGATATACTTTGCATCCGTTATGGAGGCAGTTGTATCTGGCCTAAGAACCCTTCGGATGTCGAACTCCTTTTTCTCACCCGGCCCGAACGCTGATCGGAAGATAAAAACATCCGGATGGCCATCGCCATTCGTATCAATCTTCTGACTCACGAGAGTGAGACCGTTGTCGATGACTTTAAGATTGTCACTATCGTTAAGTGAAATTTTAGAACAAAGATCCACCCACGACAGAGTCACCGTTTCTCCGGGGCGACTTGTCATCTCTGGGTTAGTGACAATAATCTTCACTTCCTGCGCAAAAAGGGGCATTGACACTATAGCGCACAAAAGGATTAGAGTTCTCATACCTTATTCTGATGGATTATGACTTGTCCCGAATCGACGTGACGAGATCAACGGCCTGACGTGCCATTTTCGTAATATCGTTGAACCGTTTCATTGAGATATATTCACTCTTTACCATCCAACTTCCGCCACAGGCGAGCACATTTGGATGCCGGAGATACGAAAGGAGATTTGCCTGATCGATCCCGCCGGTCGGGACAAATTTCACGTGCCTGAATGGCCCACTGATGGCAGTGAGATACTTGATACCTCCTGCTGCTTCAGCAGGGAAGTACTTAAAGACCTCCAGACCGACTTCCACGCCGGTTTGGATTTCTGTGGGAGTGAGAACTCCGGGCAGTACCGTGGTTTCATTCCGGAGACAGTATTCAACAACCGTCCGGCTGAATCCCGGGGAAACGATATATTGTGCACCGTTATCAATTGCGATCCTTACCTGCTCAACCGTAAAGACCGTCCCGGCTCCAATGATCATTCCCGGAAATGCCCTCGCAATCTTAGCGATTGCCGCAGGAGCCGCGGCTGTACGAAAAGTAATTTCAAGGGTAGACAGTCCACCCTCCATTAGCGCGCGCGCAAGCGATTCGGCATCATTCTCATTTTCGATGACAACGACCGGCACAATGCCATTTCTCTCTATGGAACTCAGAATTTCATTCATACATTTACCGTTCTCTCGATCTGACTGGTGGGTGCCCCATTATCGTTTGATGCGCGCGTCACCTCCGGCCATAACTTGCCGGACTTCCTCAAGGGTTACCATGCTCGTATCCCCTCTCGTGGATTGAAGGAGAGCCCCATGGGCTACCCCAAGGTCGAGACATTGCTGGGGAGACATACCATTGAGGAACCCAAAAATTGTGCCACTGCAAAATCCATCCCCGCCCCCAACCCGATCTTCAATTTCCAGGTTCGGATATTTCCGGGATTCATAGAAAGCTTCCCGGTAATAAAGAATCCCTGACCAATTATTCACCAGCCCTGACACCACCTCCCTCAGTGTTGTTCCAACGACGCGAACGCTGGGGAATGTACGAGCGACGTTCCGAACCATTGACTTGTACGCCTCGATGGGGAGCTGCCGAAAATTTTCCGTCACTCCCTCCACCGTAAAGCCAAGCACTTTTTGGAAATCTTCTTCATTCCCAAACAACACATCAACATACGGCATGAGTCGGGTGGTTACGGCAATTGCCTTTTGACTTGTCCAAAGCTTGCTACGGAAGTTGAGGTCGTAGCTTACGACACTACCTGCAGCGTGTGCCGATTTCATTGCCTCTTCCACCACTTCCGCGCACGAATCACTCAATGCAGTGAAAATCCCTCCTGTATGGAACCACCTGGCTTTTCGTTTCTTAAAGATACGCGTCCAGTCGATGTCGGAAATCTTCATATGTGAAACTGCTGTATGTCCCCTGTCGTACAACGAGACACTCCCCCTGACGCCAATTCCGACCTCGGTAAAATTGAGGCCCATCCGGTCGGCTCTGCCGACACCATCATAGGGGACCCAGATGATTTCGCTTGTATCCATTCCACTACATCGGGCATGGTTTAGAATGAAGCGCCCCAAAGGGTTATCGGGCAAACGCGAGATCCAGCCGGTACGAAGGCCATACCGGGCCAGGGCGTATGCTACATTATATTCGCCCCCTCCGGCGTAAGCTTCAAAATACGGGGTGAGTTCGATGCGTTGATGGCCGGGTGGGCTGAGCCGGATCATGCACTCTCCGAGAGAAAGGAGGTCGAACTCTGTTTCCCCGGCCGGTTTTATGCTAAATTCCATGGCTCGTCTCCGGCATTGTTCATCGTTGAATCCGCGCAGATCCGCCTTTTGCAAACGAGCGGACTTGCGCAGCTGTCGCCATCGTTGTGTCACCGGGAAACGTCGTCAGAAGTGCTCCGTGTGCCCAGCCAATATTGACGGCATCTTGCGGAGGTTCCCCCTCAAGGAGACCGTAGATTAGCCCGCTTGCGAAACCGTCACCGCCACCCACCCGATCCAGCACATCCAATTCGCACGTGGGGGACACATATGTCTTCCCGCTGATCCACGCAACCGCACCCCAACTGTGTTTGTTGGATGAATGAACCTGCCGCAACGTCGTCGCAATAGCTTTTATCTGCGGATGCTTCTTTACGACGTGACCAATCATTTCAAAAAACGCTGAGGGGTCGAGTTTTGACTTAGCAGCAACCTCTGGTCCGGGGATTCCAAGACCTTTTTGCAGGTCTTCCTCATTCCCCAGGAGGACATCGACGTTCTGGACAATACGACCAATAACTTCCGCCGCCTTCTTTTCTCCTCCCCAAATGCTCCACAGCTTTTCACGGAAGTTCAGGTCAAAGCTCGTTACGGCACCGGCGTTTTTGGCAGCCCTCATCGCTTCCACAATGAGTTCGCCTGTGGTAGAAGACAACGATGCAAAAATTCCTCCGCTGTGAAACCAGCGAATGCCGCCCGCAAAAATAACTTTCCAATCGAAGTCGCCGGGCTTCAGGCTGGCGGCTGCTTCATTCGACCGATTGTAGAAAACCACGGGAGGTCGTACACCAAAACCCCGGTCACTATACACAGTTGCCATATTGGGTCCGTTGACCCCGTTGTGAGCAAAGTGTTTGTAGAACGGGCGAACCCCCATTGCCTTCACACGCTCTGCAATCAAGTCCCCAATCGGGTAATCGACCATTGCGGTTATGATCCCCGTGTTCATTCTAAAACAGTCGGCAAGGTTCGCCGCAACATTGTATTCCCCGCCGCTCACATGGATGCGGCATTCCGTCGCTTTCCGGAACGGAATTATTCCCGGATCAAGGCGATGAACGAGGGCCCCGAGTGAAATGAAATCAAAAGCTCCATCCTTGCGGATGTTCAAAAGATTCTCCATCGATTTCTCCTTGTCATGAATCAATTTGAAATACTACAAGTGAATCCAAGCCCGGTTAAAACCTCGTTCAGGGAGATCCTCTCACGGGGCACCTGGAGAGCGAAATGCTCAAATTCTCTTCGAATCCGGTACCCTGATCGCAATCCCATAAAATACCGACCGCGCTGGGCCGGAGGAAGATTCAACATCTGCCGTAGCTGCCGGTCATCAGCCATGATGTCGTAACATTGTTGCACCGCCCGGCAGATCGCCTCTTCGTCAGGCTGTTTCCAATCATTCTTCGAAATAATCTTCTGGTCTTCACCTCCCGCGTGCAGAAGCAGATCCCGAGGGGAAGACAGGTGGAGATGCCGACACACGGCATCACGGACCATTCTGACACCGTTGAGCTTTCCCTCGAAAGAATATCCCGCGATATGGGAAGTCGCAATGGTTGCGAGCGAAACACACTCGGGATCAATGTCCGGTTCATTCTCCCAAACATCGACCACGGCGTGGGCGATATGTTTTCGCCGCAGCGCGTTTTTGAGAGCATCGGTTTCCACGACTGCTCCCCGCGAGGTATTAACAAAAACCGTTCCGGGTTTGAGCGAGGCCAGTCGTTTCCGATCGAATAGGTGAAAAGTCGGATCCACACCAGTTTTTGTGAGCGGAACATGCAGGGTAATCACATCGCAATCCATCAGATCATCGAGCGAGACAAAGTTCTTATCGCCTGTCGACCGGGCCAGTGGCGGATCATTCTGTCTAACGGACATGCCGAGAACCTGCGCAATTTGGACAACTTTTTTGCCAACATTCCCGACACCCACGACTCCGATACATTTTCCGCTGAGAGAAAACCCGCACTTCGACGAAAGATGGAGCAATGCAGCGGCCATGTACTGTGCGACGGAAGTTGAATTACATCCGGGAGCATTGGCATAAGCAATATGCCTGGACTGGAGATAGTCGAGGTCAAGATGATCGGTGCCGATCGTAGCCGTTCCGACGAATTTCACGCGGCTTCCCTCGAGGAGAGTTTGCGTAACTCTGGTTTCAGACCGAACGATGAGCACGTCTGCGTCGTGCACTGCGGCGGCGTTAATACCGGTAGTTTCCACTAGTGTGACATCGCCGAAGTTTTCAAACGCTTCACGGGCGAACGGAATATTCCTGTCGATGACAAAGTTCATTCGTCCCATAATGTATGGAAAACGCCTTCGCGGTCGATTCTCCGGTAGGTATGTGCGCCAAAATAATCACGCTGTGCCTGAAGGAGGTTTGCAGGGAGACGTTCATGCCGAAAGGCGTCGTAGTATGCGAGAGAAACCGCCATTGCCGGAATCGGAATTCCTGTCA
>JAWOMQ010000051.1:0-21673 GCA_033852415.1 Bacteroidota bacterium | reverse complement strand
GTCAGAACGTTCTTGGGAGCACTGCTGTTTCCGCCGACACTCCGCCTGAGAGTTTCCTGCGGAACTTCCTCAGGTGAAATTCCGCCTCAGCGCATTTTCTCTCTTGACTCCCGTGCCACGGGATTCTCCCCTTTTGGCACCCTGCGGGGTGGGACGGTAAAAGAATTCAAAGGGAATCGGTTCGCCGTAATCGCGCTCGAACATAATTTCAGGAATATTCCCTTCATCCTTGCCAACATTCCTTTCCTTGCCAAGGGAAATATCGAACTTCTCACTCACGCCACATTCGCACAGGTGTGGATGAATCAATCTCCTGTCATTGCGCATTGGTACTCCGAAGCAGGAATCGGCTTCAGCAGAATTTTTGATTTCCTCCGGATTGATTTTTCCCGCCGGTTTACACCTCCCAGTCAATTCGTGATTACATTCGGTGTCGCGACCTGGTTCTAGCCCGGCCTGATTCCCACCGGATCGTTTGCTTTCCGCAGCGAATCTCCTTACTTTTGCTTTATTCGTTTGGATGTTGAATAATGAATCTCACCGGACAAAGTACTCTTCATTCCATTTTTTTATTTTTGGGTATCACCATGTGTCCCGCACATTCATTAAATACACCCGAAAATCTGAAATTTTTCGACACGCTCGTCTCCAAAAAGGAGCTCGGATGCATTGTCGAACCGGACCGGACAATCTTCCGTCTGTTTGCCCCGAGGGCGACAGGTGTTACCCTTGTTCTCTTTGATCGTTACGACCAGACTCGAGGGACGGAATTTGCAATGGTGCTCGACTCTTCCGATGGGGTATGGGAATATATTATGAAGGGGTCGCTCTTTGGGAAATATTACGGATACCGCGTAGATGGCCCTCCCGGCAACAATGAAATGTTCGACTCTTCGATTATCATTGGGGATCCATACTCGAAAGCGGTGACGACATACAACAACTATCACCTCCAGACCAAGACGCTGATTCTCAATACCGATTACTCTTGGGAAGGGGATACACCTGTTGCCCCTTCAAATCACAACAATTTAATCATTTATGAAGCTCATCTGCGCGATCTCACTGCAGATCCATCTTCAGGGGTGAAGGCAGCGGGTACTTATGCCGGGGTGACGGAACAAGGACGGACCGGGGGTTTATCGTATCTGAAGGATCTTGGGGTAAACACCATTGAGTTCATGCCATTGCAGAAGTTCGGTACAATCGAGCTGCCATATCGGGACCCTAAGCACACCAGCAATTTAGGGGAAATGAACATATGGAACCCTTATGAACGTAATCATTGGGGTTATATGACAAGCTACTATTTTGCCCCCGAAACGTACTATGCTTCTGATGGAACGCTGGAACACGACCGGTACAATGGAACGGACGGGCGCGCGGTCCGCGAAATGAAAGATATGATCAAGATGCTCCACCGTGAGGGTCTGGCCGTTCTTATGGACGTCGTTTATAATCACGCCTCTCAGTACGATTACAATCCCTTCAAGTATATCGACAAGTACTATTATTTCCACACCGATTCCGCGGGAAGTTTTATCAGAAATTCCGGTTGTGGGAACGATTTCTTCACAGAGAGACCGATGGCGCGCCGGTTGATTATCGAGAGTATAACATACTGGATCAAGGAATACCATGTCGACGGTTTCCGGTTTGATATCGCGACGCTCATCGACATTGATACATGCAAACAGATCATTGCCGCTGCAAAAAAACTCAATCCCAACGTCATCATTATTGCGGAAGCATGGGGTGGTGGGAAGTATGATCCTCCCGGGTTCAGCAACATCGGATGGGCCTCGTGGAACGACCAGATCAGGAATGGCGTAAAAGGACAGAACCCGCAAACTGATCTCGGCTTCATCTTTGGGAGGAACCAGGGGAGCAACACGAAGAAATCCGTGATGGGCTTCGTTACCGGAACGCTCAGGAAGAACGGCGGAATGTTCCTCCGCAAAGAGCACGGGATCAATTATCTTGAGTCTCACGACGATTACACACTCGGCGATTTTATACGCATTGGCAGCGGCGAGGAGCGTGATGCGGATCGCATCACTGACATGGAGGCGCACGTTCGTCTCACACCGCGCCAACTAGCCCTGCAAAAGCTCGCTGCAATGTTCCTCTTGACGTGCCAGGGACCTGTGATGCTGGCGGAAGGTCAGGAGTACGCCCGCAGCAAAGTTATTGCCCCGACAACCGTCCCCGATACAAATATTGGACGAATGGATCACAACAGTTACGAGAAAGATAACCCTACGAACTGGCTTAATTACCATCAGAAGGAACTGAATGCAGAGTTGTATGATTATTACAAGCAGCTCATTCGCCTCCGAAACACTCACAAGGTGTTTGGGGACGCTCCAAGGGGTGGTGTGAGCTTTCTTCCCACAAAAGACGATTTCTGTATTGCATTCCGACTCGACGCGGGGGGACCGTTGAAGTCGCAAAAATCATTTATTGTGATCCTGAATGGAAACCCGGCAAAGTCCTCCCGCATTACGCTCCCGGGTGGATCGTGGAAGGTTATCGCCGACGGTACAAGGGTATCACCAGATCAGCCGATCAGGAAGATCGCGGGTAAGAGCGCAGTCGCACCACCGACGACAGGAATGATTTTGGTGAACGCGTAAGACTGTGGTCCAGCACATCGACAAATGACCGATGATTATTGAATTTCAGGGCGCAGCAAGGACAGTGACCGGATCGATGCACCTTCTTCGTGTGAAGGATAGAAGGATACTCCTCGATTGTGGATTGTTCCAGGGAAAACGAAGCGAGTCGACCGAGCGGAATCGCACCTTCCCGTTTGATCCGGCGTCCATCGATGCCGTTCTTCTCTCTCACGCTCATATCGATCACAGCGGTAATCTTCCCGGGTTGGTCAAAAAGGGTTTCCGCGGCCCGATTTTTTGCACGCAAGCGACTCTGGATCTTTGTGGGATTATGCTCGCTGACTCCGGGCACATTCAGGAAAAAGATGCCGAGTTCTTGAACAGAAAAGTTGCAAAGCACCGTGACGAACCGGTTGAACCACTCTACACATTCGAGGACGCCCGAAACGCCATGACGCAATTTGTCGGGATACAGTATGGAAAGGCATTTGAGGTATTTCCTGGCATATCGGCAACATTCATCGACGCGGGGCATATCCTGGGCTCAGCATCCATTGCGCTGCAGATAAAAGAAAATGGATCCACGAAGTCACTTGGTTTCACGGGTGACATCGGACGATGGAATATGCCAATTATCAAGGATCCCGATTTCATGGGAAATGTGGAGATTCTCATCAGTGAAAGCACGTACGGCGGGATTATGCACGACCCGCCGGAAAACATGGGCGACGAGCTCGCCCGGGATATTGCCCGCGTCATCGGGAGGAACGGAAAGATCGTTGTCCCCGCCTTCAGCGTTGGCAGGACCCAGGATCTCGTTTATGCCCTTCACAACCTTTTCGATGTGGGCAAGCTTCCCCGCCTTCCCATTTATGTCGACAGCCCGCTTGCCGTTAACGCGACTGAAATCTTCAAGCGCCATCCTGAATGTTTTGATGATGAGGTGTTCACGCATCTCCAGCAACATCACGATCCTTTCGGCCTTAATCAGATCCATTACATCCGGACGGTGGAGGAATCCAAGAAACTGAATGACGCAACTGATCCTGTGATGATCATCTCTGCTTCCGGCATGTGCGAAGCAGGTCGCGTTCTCCACCATCTGGCAAACACGATCGAAGATCCCCGGAACGCAATCCTCATCGTGGGATATCAGGCAGAAAACACGCTCGGTAAGCGGCTCGTCGATCAGGTCAATGAAGTTTCAATTCTCGGCTCCGTTTATCACCGGCGCGCCGAGGTCATTGTGCACAATTCATTCAGCGCGCATGCAGATGGAAATGAGCTCGTGAGATACGCTGGCAGGTTCGATTCACACGTGCTTCAGGCCATTTTCCTGGTCCATGGCGAGTACGAACGACAGTTAGAATTTCAAAAGGGACTCACAGCGAAAAACTTTCGAACCATCGAAATTCCCGTAAGGGGGCAAAAGTTTACATTCTGAAAGCATCCGCAACAATCAAAGAGGTAACTCGTGTATCAAGGCATCGCAGGTAAAGTTGCCCTTGTCACCGGTGGAAGCCGGGGCATTGGGAAAGCAATTGCAATAGGACTCGCGTCGGAGGGGGCGCGTCTGGCTATTTGCGCACGCGATGAAGCCGAGCTAAAAATCACGGTAGACGAGATCCGCGTCCAGACCCACACCGATATCATCGGAGTCAAAGCGAACGTGATGAAGCTGAACGATATCCGCCGCGTCGTCAACGCTGCCGTAAAAAAGTACAGTCATGTCGACATCCTCATTAACAACGCCGCCGGTTTGCACATCGGCGGCCTCCTGACAACCTCCGACGAAACACTCGAAGATCATATTCAGACTAAACTCCTGGGCTACATCCGGACTGCACGCGAAATCATACCCTATATGAAATCGGTTGGTGGGGGAAAGATCATCAACATCACCGGGGTTGAGGCAAAAGAACCGGCTCCGTTGTTCATGCTGCCGGGCATTATAAATGCAGCCATCACAAATTTTACAAAGTCTCTTTCAAAAGAGCTTGCAAACGACAAGATTGCCGTCAACTGCGTCAGCCCTGCTACCGCCGACACCTCGCTCAGCGCCGCAGCATTTCAGGCGCTTGCCGCAATCAGCGGGAAAAGCATGGAAGAAGCACGGGCCATGGCCATCCGATCAGTCAACGGCAGCCTCATTGACCCGCAGGACATCGCAAACATCGTTTTGTTTCTGGTCTCCGATTTGGCGAAAGCTATCACTGGGACGTCAATCACAGTGGACGCCGGCGCTCTCAATGGGATATGGTGAGATACGTCGTTCCTTTAATCGTGTGGAGCGTATTCATCCTTGCCGAGTACGCCGGCGCGCAGGATATCGCAGCGGTCCGCCCTCAACCATTGCGCCCCGACTCCAGCCGGAGCTTTAATAATATCTCGTTCTTATTTGATGATTCGTATGACACCTACCACTGGACCGGAAACGGTGCATACCAGAACTTGTTTGGATCCTTATTCTGTTCGGTGAACGAGAACTTCCAATCCTCGGTCATCAAGGCAGACCGCACCTACATCACTGATCAGCAACAATTCGATCTCGTGCTCCGCCGCCGATTCTCATCTCTCCTCTCCGGTGCAGTCAAGGCATCTTCATTTATTCTCTCCGATGACCGGAGTATTAACCTCGGCAAGACATCGACGCAATCACTCTATGGTGGGATCGAGTACCGTCCCATGTTTCAGTTTGTCCTTGAACCCCTCATTGGGGTGAGTTTTGATAAACAAACAGCTCAAACGGACAAAGGAATTTCTTACCTTCTCAATACTGCCCTCGACACCATCGATTACAACGGTTACAAGACTGCCCTGGCTGGCAAATGGAAATATGACCAGCTCATTCCCCGGCGTCTGGAAACCCGCAATCTCGAGGTCTCCATCGACAGAAATTTCTTCGAAGACACCCGGAATTCACTCGAAGCATTTTATTCCTACCTTCGCCGCGATATCTATATCCCTGCCGAACAGGCCATCATCGAGCAGTACAACACGGCATATAATATCGAGACCCGGACAGAAAGCCTTCTCGGATTCCTCGATACACTCGGGTATTCAATCAATCAGAAGATGTCTCTCACGCTGAGCGGTACAATTGCAGGGCGGGAAATAGGACGGGCCACGTTGCTTGAGGACTTCAGCGATCCGGCGCAGTTGACACCACCGACGACAGTAGACGAGCTGCGGCTTGAAGGATCCAGCAGGTTCACCTATCGACCCTCAGATGGCATGCACGCAACCGTGCGATTCGATTACCTCGAGCGCGACGAACGCCACACGATAGACAATCCCGGCGTGCCCCCCTCGTTGTATTCAACGCTCGAGCAGTCCGAAGAAAGAAAAAACAACCATTCGAGACGAACCGGTCTTGCCGGGGACATCACAGCTGCATTGTCAAGCAACGACACGATTGCCTTTTCCGGATCGGGCAACCTCCTGCGCTATGATACACCGAGTCTTGAAAATGACGACGACCGGGACGAGCTCTGGTACTTCTTCAGCGTAAACGCAACGCACAGGTTTAACCGTTACCTCACAGGTCGCGTCATGGGTGACGTCAATCTCATGCATCTTGTGTACATTGCCTCCACGAGGAGCGCGAATAACACATGGAACCGCATTGTGCGATTTGCACCGGCATTTGATTATACACCATCGACCGATTTTTTGACTTCCAACACGTTCGAGGTCCTCGCAAATTATACCGCATATGATTACGAGTTTGGGGCAGGTCAGGTTGAAAGCTTCGCGTACCGGCAGTTCGTATTCCATGATTCGACCGTCTACAAGCTGACTCCGCACGTTTCGCTCTCCTGGCTTCACCACCTTAAGTTTTATGAGCAGGGCGAGTTCAGGTGGTCGGACTTTTCAGAGCGACCGGTCAATTATTTTGCCGACAAGCTCTATATTGCTTCGATCCGGTACAGCTTGTATTCTGGTTTGCTTTTCTCGGTTGGGTTTCGTTATTTTAGTCAAACTCGTTATGCATACCAGGGATCTGAGAAGTACGTTGACCATTTTTTACGCAGTATTGGCCCTTCGACGGAGATTGCGTGGGCGTCCGGCAAACACACGGTGTTTTCGCTTAAAGGATGGTACGAGAATCAGCACCAGACAGGTGAAACGAATCGCGGATTCACAAACGTAACGATGAACCTGCTCGTCCATATTTGAAACGACTATTCCATGCGAAACAGCGAACCCATAAAGGTCAAACTTATCCTCGCCAGCCGTCCAAATGAGATCATCAAGGTCGAAGGATTTCTTGAAAAACTCAACGAACAGCTTCACCTGGACGAGTCCGCCTTTAACAAACTCCTGATCGCCACCACCGAGGCGGTGAATAACGGCATTCTTCATGGGAACAAGCGGGATCCATCCAAGAAAGTCAATCTCGTGTGTGAAACCTTAAACGGCTTGCTCTTCATAACCGTCGAGGACGAGGGACAAGGTGTGGATCCGGATTCGATCCCGAATCCACTTGCTGAAGAAAATCTACTTCGCGAGAATGGGAGAGGAGTATTTCTGATGCGTTCACTGATGGAGAGCGTAGAGTTCTCCCGCTACCCCGGCGGTTCCAAGGTCACAATGACGATGTCCCTTCCCAACTGAATAACCTCCCAACGCTAAGTTTTTATTCAAGATGGACTCATTGTGGCGGAGATGCCGGGAGAATTCTCCGCGGTCACAACGGATGACACACCTGTTCTTCGTGGTACCCGGTTTCTGCTTTGCGCAGTAAGATCCGAAGCGAGTCTTCTCTTACAATTTAAGCTTTGCAATATTGTTTCTTACTTCGTCAGCTGATTTTGTAAGAGCTGATTTCTCATCCGATGTCAGAGGAACCTCGACAATCTGTTCAATCCCCTTTGCCCCCAACTTTACGGGCACGCCTACGAACGTGTCACGGATCCCATACTCCCCCTGGAGGTACGCTGCACAGGGCAGAATGCGCTTCTTGTCTTTCACAATCGCTTCCACCATTTCAACCGCAGCCGCAGACGGTGCATAGTAAGCACTACCGGTCTTCAGGAAATTTACAATCTCGATACCTCCGTCGCGCGTGCGTTTGACAAGCGCGTCGATAGCCGCTTTGTCAAGAAAGTCGGTCAGCGGAACTCCGGCAATCGTTGTGTATCGCACAAGAGGAACCATCGAATCTCCATGCCCACCCAGAACAAGTGCCTGAATATCCTTGACAGAGACGCCGAGTTTCATAGCAATGAAGGAGCGGTATCGGGCAGTATCAAGTATTCCTGCCATTCCCATGACGCGATGGCGGTCAAAGCCGCTCACTTTGTATGCAACATATGTCATCACATCAAGCGGATTGGACACGACAATCAGAATTGCTTTTGGAGATTTCGCAGCAACGTTTTCCGTCACGCTCTTAACGATTGCAGCGTTAGTGTCTTGGAGTTGTTCCCGCGTCATCCCCGGTTTGCGTGCAATGCCGGCCGTGATGACGACAATGTCGGAGTTCGCGGTTTCATCATACGAATTTGAGCCATGCACATAAGTATCAGAACTCTCAATCGGGGTCGACTCATACATATCCAGGCCTTTCCCCTGCGGAAGGCCGTCGACGATATCGACAAGCACGACTTCATTCGCGAGTTGTTTATCGACCAGGCGTTGAGCGGCCGTCGCTCCGACATTCCCTGCTCCAATAACCGTAATTTTCATTGCTCATTCTCCACGTGAAAGTTTGACATACATGATAAATTATCCGATAGAATACAAACCATAAAGCCCGCACGAAGCGGGCTTAACTGACTCTCTCAAAGAACGAAGAACTTTCGGAGATCTACGACGCCACGATGCTGACGACGCTTCTGGTTTTGCCAAAGCGTTTAAAACTGACAGTTCCGTCGCACAGGGCAAACAGCGTATCGTCGCTGCCAAGCCCCACATTGCTCCCCGGGGAGAATTTTGTGCCCCTCTGCCGTACAAGGATGCTTCCGGCACTCACTCTCTCGCCGCCAAACCGCTTTACACCCAGCCGCTGAGAATTGCTGTCCCGTCCGTTCCGTGAACTTCCACCGCCTTTTTTATGCGCCATACAGATTCTACTCCTTAACCAATACTCGTTATTTCAACTTCAGTATATTGCTGCCGATGACCCCGGCGGACACGGTACCCTTTCCGTTTTTTCTTCTTGAAAACGGTGACCGTATCATCCTTTACATGCCCAAGAACCTTACCTTCGACGGAAAGATTCTTCACATACGGGTTCCCAATTTTTACCTCTTTGTCGTCAGCGAGCAATAACACATGATCGAACTTCACGGTCGATCCGACTTCACTCTGAAGCTTTGGGAAAAATACTTTTTCAGCCGGGCTAACTTTCAGCTGTTGCCCGTCGACATCGACGACTGCGAACATTGCGAAATTACCTTGAAATGGTGTGATTTTGAAAACTGTATTAATAATCTACGAAACTTAACAAAAAAAGTCAACGGATGAATTTCCCGTTCTTCCCGCTCGCGATATCACCACAAAGGGAACGTTGTTTGACTTTTAGCCCGATTTTATCTATGTTTTGAATGCATTTCTGAGGGACTTATCGTCAATGGTTCATTGGCATCACCCATGAAGAAGAAAACTGTACTCATCGTCGAAGATAGTCCGGGTTTTTCGGAATTGATGAAATTTGTCGTAGAGGATGAAGGATTTCGCGGGGTGGTTTTTCCACTTGAAGAAAATTTTCTGCAGTGGGTTGACCGGGAAAAACCTGCTGCAATCCTTATGGATCTCGCACTGAACCGCCTTAGTGGATTTGATCTCATCAAAGAGCTTAAAGAGCATGCACGGCATAAAACAATTCCGGTCATCGTCATTACGGGAAGGGATCTCGACGTCAAGGATATCACGCAGCTGAAAATGTATGGGATCCCGTACCTCCGGAAAGGCAGAGTCGACATGCACGAGATCCATCAAACCATCCGCAATACCGTTACGAAAACGGAATAAATTTTATCCCCAGCGGTACTGCTTTACTTAATTTTGTTCGATCCGATTCCGCCTAAATCACTGTATTTTCCGTGATCCTGAGAATCCTATTGCTATTCATCATTGACGAAACTATATTACAGTTGAACTAAGGGTTTTGTCGTCCCGAGGGCTTTATGGAACTCGTACTGCAAGAAAAGATATCCTTGTCTGTCTGGTGGATGGTCGCGATAGGAATTACGATTTACCTTTTCCTCGGCGCCGTTGACACCATCATGGTCATGGTGGGGTAGCAGAATATACCTCTGGCGGGCCAGTGACACCTTCCCGGCAGTGAATTTGCCTTTAAGGGATTCTTCCCGGATGTGTTCATGTCACGCAGAAGGGGATCTTCTAATCACCGACCAGTTTTCTAAACTCCGACAGCCCCTCATCTCCCAGCACAAACTCAAGCTCTTCGCTACAAACATCCAGCACGTTCTGAGTCCCGCCCTCAACCGGCCTGCAGCACGCCGGGTCGTTCAGGAAATCTGCCTCGTCGACCATCAGCACACCGTGATCGATGGTGATTGGATACGCAATACAGTAGAATGGTTTCAGCGAAGAGATCTTCATGCCCTCAGCCACTGCTGTTTTCTGTAATACACACTTCCCCTCGCCATTCAAAAAGACGCAGCCGTACTGCATCGCCCGGGTCCCGACAGCTTTACCACGTGGGAAATCGGGATCACTATAAACTGTCTCCTCAAACCATCCCCGATCATCGTGCTCTTGGTGCGCATCCATATAACGCCGGATCTTCTCCGCGCTGGCAAGGATATTCTCTTTCTCGGCCGGATCAACATAGACACCAAACCGGCAGCAACTGCTCCTGCAGTTCACCATGGAGCAACCCGGCAAGAATCTCGATGAAAACAGGTTCTCGTGGAGGCGCAGTTCTCTGATGTGGCCAAGCGCGTGGCAACACAAAACCGGAAATTTCCCGCTGCCTGACTGCGCTTGATCGTCGGTACCGCTCATTGTGAGCTACCCAGCCGCCGGTATTTCTCTTTATATTTCTCGAACAGATGCGTGTGTTTGCTTTCGAGCGAAACCGACTTGCCGCGAATAAATTCCATCTCAACCTGCGTCGATGTTTCGAGAGGATCGCCGGTCGTAACAATGAGTGACGCATCCTTCCCGGATTCAAGCGAGCCCACTTCCCCGTCTATTCCCAGAATTTGGGCAGGATACAAAGTCACTGCCTTGAGAGCTTCCTCCTCGGGAAGTCCGTACGCGGCTGCGGTAGCAGCGTGGTAGGGGAGGTTGCGCTCATTCGATGCACCTCCATCCCCCGCGATACAGAACTTCACTCCCGCATCGTACAAGAGTTTCGGAATGACGAATTGCTGATCGTACGGCTCCCATCGCCGCCAGGGGGTGCGGTGAATTGGATTGACGATGACAGCAACGTTATGTTCTTTGAGCAGCCCGGCAACACGCCATGCGTCGTATCCACCGAGAAAAACGAGCTTTACATGTTCCTGATCAGCCCAGGCCACTGCAGCTTCAATCTGTTGAACTTCTTCTGCATTCATGAGAACCGGAATTTTCCCCTCGAGGACGGGTATCATCGACTCGTAGCGTATATCCGTCTTATGGTTTGGCACTGCTTTGTTGGATTCTGCTAATTTGGCTTTTTCATACGCCCGGGCATTTTTAAATGTCTCCTGCAGTTCACGCAGGGCATTCTCGCGGGCTTTCTTCTGTTCTTCTTCCGATCGACGCTCCCACCACGCTTTAGTAATTGTCATCGAGGGCCAGTTTACTACCAACCCCGCAGGCGCTTTCCGCGTCATCTCTTCCCAGGTCCATCCATCAAGATCGATGACCGCTGCAGTTCCGCTCATGGTTCCGCCGTCGGGCAGTGTTACCGCACTTGTGATTCCGTTCGCACGGGTCACCGGAATTACTTCGCTCTCCGGATTGACCGCAACCTCTGCCCTGATGTTCGGGTTAATCGATCCTGCCTCGGTGACATCCCGCGTCGCCCGGACCGCATCTATTTCTACCAGCCCGATATTTGATCTGGCATCGATCATGCCGGGATAGACATGCTTACCGTCAATCTTAACCGTTTCTGTTCCTGGTGGAAGGTCTATGTTCGTGCCAACTGAAACAATTTTCCCTTTATCAAAAAGAATAGAGCCATTTTCAATCGTCCTTCCGCTTATCGTATGGATCGTCCCTCCAATGAGCGCAATCGGATGATCTTGCTTTTTGCCTGGAATGTCAGTCGGTCCTGAGATGGCTGAACCACTGATCAAAAGAAGAGCCAGAATTGTGAATACAATTTCTCTGTTCGTTTTCATCTCAGCGATCCCCCTTTCCGCTATTATCCTCATGGCATGAATAGGGCATTTTTTCGTCCATGGAGCGGGGTGGCCTTGATTCCCCTCCCCCTTGTTTCGCACTGGCAAGGACCTTCTGGATTAGTGCCGCACGCTCGAGCCGGATCTGCTCGCTCATCGCGCGATCCTCCTGCCGGTCGAAATACTTCCTGCCGTCAATCCAGGTCTGTTCACATACCGAAAGTGTGGACAACGGATTCCCTGACCAGATGACAAAATCCGCGTCCTTCCCCGGTTCGATTGATCCAACACGCTTGTCGATCCTGAGTTGTCGTGCGGGATTGATCGTGACAAAATCCAACGCTTCCTCATCACTCACACCACCATACTTCACTGCCTTCGCCGCTTCCGTGTTCAGCCGCCGGGCGAGTTCATCACTGTCGGAGTTGTATGAAACAATCACCCCCGCGTTGTGCATGAGAGCGCCATTATACGGAATCGCGTCATAGACTTCGAATTTATATCCCCACCAATCACTGAATGTGGAGCCGCCGACTCCGTGTTGTGCCATCAAGTCTGCAACCTTGTATCCTTCAAGCACATGCTGAAACGTTCCTAGTTTGAACCCGAAATCGTCTGCAATTCTCATCAGCATTTCAATCTCATCCTGCCGGTACGAGTGGGCATGCACAAGTCGTTCGCCATTGAGAATTTCGAGGACTGCCTCGGAGCGAAGATCCCTGCGAGGAGGGATTCTCATCTTGCCCGCTTTGTAAGCTTTCCAGGACTTTTCATAATCGAGTGCCGAGCGAAACTCATCGCGGATAATTTGCTCAACTCCCTCACGCGTCTGAGGATAGCGGGATGAGTACCGGTCGCCCCAGTTGCTTTGCTTGGGATTTTCTCCCAGAGCGAATTTAATCCCCGGCATTGCCCCTGCGAACTTCATGCCTTCTGCAGGTTGCCCCCACCGCAGTTTGATAACCTGATTTTGCCCTCCGATCGGATTCGCAGATCCGTGGAGTACGTTTGCAACTGTCAGACCGCCGGCAAGCTCGCGGTAAATCGCAATATCGTCCGGGTCGATGACATCCGCGATCCGTACCTGCGCCGTAATCGCCATGCCAGTTTCGTTCACGCTGCCGGACACTGCCGTATGCGAGTGACAATCGATCAATCCGGGTGTTATGTGTTTGCCCTTTCCATCAATGACCAGTGCGTCAGGAGGTGCCGTGAGATTTTTCCCCACTTTGGAAACCTTTCCGCGTTCATACAGCACATCGCCATTCTCGATTTTTCCCTGGGGACCGCACGTCCAGATGGTCGCACCCCGCACAATGACGTGGTCCGCCTGGGCAGGCAATTTCTCGCGCCCGAATTCTCCCGGCGGGTAGCGGGCGACATAAGGAGACACCTCAGAAGGTTTTGGCTTCGTGGTATCCTTCGGCGCGACAAACTTTTCGCTGCGCTCGCCGCCCCAGGTAAACTGAGAGCCATCAGAGAGTTCCCCCACCCCCAAAAGGGTTCTTGCTGAGACGATAGCGGTCATCCTCACAACTCCGTGCATACCAATTGAATCACCGACAAACGAGAGAGCCAACCTCATATCGGTAAATGAAGCCGACGAGAGTCTGACCTCCTGCTTCCTTGCTTTTAGCGATCCCTGCAGCGCTGTCAGCTCACCCTTCAGGATCAGCTGAAGAGAATCAGGAGCTTTGGCAGAGAGATGAAGTTGCCACGTCCCCCGCGGGTCCAGCGGGTCTTTCGGTTTTACTTCATATCTTTTCCCCCGGACCCATGTTTCAGTTATGTTTGTCTTTTCGTCAAAGATGTTCCCGTCGGCAGCCAGAAAATTTGCAAGCTTGCCGACAGCGATTGATCCCATTGATTTTTCAACTCCCCACAGTTTAGCCGGATTCGTAGTCAGCGCGGCAAGTGCCGCGTTTTCGGTGAGAGCGCGCTTAACTGAGTTCCTGATATTGGAAAGAAAGGTAGACACATCCTTTAATCCTGAGGTTGTCAGTGCAAAGGTGATCCCCGCCTCAGACAATTTCCCCGGATTCTCCGGCGCCTGGTCCCAGTATTCAAGCTCATCCAGACTGACGTTTAATGCTTCCTCCGGCGTTTGAACGGAAGGAGGATCGGGAAAATTGACCGGAAGAATGACCGGGATACCAAGTGCCTTAATCGCATCAAGACGCCGGAATTCGCGGCCGCTGCCCCGGACGAGATAGTTCAGACGAAATTCCTTCGCAATCGCCGCAGCCCGAAGGATGTTCTCTTCGTCGCCTGTTTCAAAAACTGCAAGTTGTTTGCCTGCGGCCAACGCATCCAGCGACGCGAGGTCTGAGTCAATTTCCGGTCGAGGTTCATCGGAGTACTTTGCCGCCGCCTGCATTGCCTCTTTGTACCACTGTGCATCAAGAATTGTCTGGCGGATCAGTGCAATAGCCCCCATGAGGGAATTGGGATATTCTTCCCCGCGGGAGGTTTCAAAAGCTATTTGCTGGGCAACATGGGCTTTTACAAGCAGTTCATTGACTTTTCCATCTCCAAGGTTTATGAGTGAACTTGATCCGCGAAACACACCACTTTGAGGAACAAGAACTGCGGCTGTAAACCCTTCGTTCCGCAGCTTCTCTGCTGCTTTCTGATCCAGAGAGAAAAGATCTTCGGCATTGAGCGACGCATGCACATTCTCGTTCCAATATCGGGGTCCGTGGGCAGGTTCCGGAGGTTTGGATGGCGGGCCCTGTTCACCGCTAAACGACGGTTCAGGTTTTTTCGGCATGCCGAGATCAGAATAACTGTCGATAAATCCCGGATAGATCGTCATCCCAGACATATCCCAGAGTCTCGCGTCGGGAGGTATCGAAACATTGGCACCTACCTCTATGATAATGCCGTCGCGGACGACAACTGTTCCCTTATCAATAACAACTCCCGGAGCAACGATGATCTTCGCATTTGTAAGGGCGTGAACTGTAGGTGAGTTTTCCCGGATCCCATCGGGCGGAGCAATCTGGCCAAACAACGCAGGGGGATAAAGCACCACAGCAAGAAGAAGGAGCAGAGTTACTAGTGATACAAAGCGAGGTGTTTTCACGACGATTCTGCTTTCTGAGTATGGAATGGATGAGGAACGCTTCTTAATTGATTTATTCCTTGAGTCATTGGTTCATTGACTCACTTAGTCGTTGACTGATCGCACGTGCATTATCCACATTCCGTTTCTACACGTTGCCTCCGGCATCCGGTCAAAATACTTTTTTCGCGATGCAAATGCAAGATCTTCGAACGGTGGATGTTTGTCGGTGGTTGTTTAATCATCCCCGGCACTATAATTCCAAATGCCCGATGTCGGTTGCAGGGCCTTAATCTTGCCGCGCTAGTATTACCGTGATAATTTGCTGACAAATTCTTGACATTTCAAAAAGTTGTGCACCCTATCTTGTCGATGACCAGGTATCGTAGAACCAAAATGCACAGACATGGGACAGCTATCATGGCAACAGGTTTCGTACTGGCTACAATGTCCATTACGCAGTTCATGGGGTGCTCCGCTATCGGTTTCATTGTGGGAGCAGTATCTGATAGCCATAAACCTGACAGAGACACTCTCACGTACAAAGAGGCCATTTCTTTGGAGAAGTGGGACAAAGCGTTTATCACCCTCAAAAAAGATTCAACATATGAAACAGAAATTCTTGGAATTTTCATTGACCATCAGGATTCCATGCGATCGGTTTTCGTGGTTCGAGATCTCAATCGTGATCACGTGATCCAGGCCTCGTTCGGCAGCCTTCAGATGGTTGCTCTTCCTCACCACGAGTATAAAAAATGGTACGGGCTGGGAATAGGGTTGGTAGTTGACGCAGCAGCGGTAAGCGTAGCAGCGATTCTTATTGGAAACTCGATGAATAATATGGGCTTGGGGAAATATTAGCAGCAGGCATGTTCCAGATATGGTCCTATTCCATTGCCCGTCTCCCACTGCTATGATGAGTATCCATTCTCGACGTAGGAATCATACACACTTAGGCCCACCGTTCTTGGTGATACTCTAACTGGAATGGCTGTGTTATCAACTAAGCGCGGCAGCAGGAATTTTACGCAGCCGCCCCTCACCCCGCTCACAACATCCCCATCCGTTTCCTGAGGAACCACTCAACTGCAAAGAGAGCCACGATGAATGCCGCGAGATATCGCCAGTTCCAGAGCTCGATCTCCGCACTGTGTACAAGATCCTTCGTGGTAAGATGAACATTCTGTCTGATATCACCAATTACCGAATCGCCTTCAGAAAGTGGATAATATTTTCCTCCGGTTCGATACGCCATCTGCTCCAGCAGTGGTTTGTTCTGCTTGGTTTCAAGAAACTCGACGTTTAACTGGCCGACGGTGAACCGTCCTTTGTCTTCTCCGACAGGCGCCCCATTCACAGCCGCCTTGCCCACGAATGTGTAATCTCCTTCTGCTAGTCCGGTAGCCGATCCCTCATACAGGCCATTACCAACCGATGTCATCACGAGGGGTGTTTTCTCGTTGCCGCGTGTCAGTTCAAGCACCAGTTCTGCATCATCTACGGGTCGCAATAACTCATTATAAACCTGTGCCGTGAACTGGGCCGGCTCACCGGTTGTAAACGATTCCTTGACCGGGACGATCCGAACACGCTTTTCGTCTTCATTGGTTGTGAGCCACCGTATGGCATTTGTAACAAATGCGGGGAAAAGATTCTCCGTCTTCACATCACCCTGCGCCATCAACCGCCATCGCCACACGCCATATCCGGTGATTCCCAGCGACCGCTGGTGTGCAATGGTGCGGATCGCGATGAGTGGTTCAGGGAAAACAATATTCTGAATGGACACCGAGGCAAGAATTTCCGATTCTGGTTTCGTCCGGAAATTTGCCTGGGTTTTGTAAATGGGAGGCAGCTTCTCCCAGTCGAGCGCCTCCGCCTTCCCGTCGAGGATGATGAGTGGATTCGTCTTCGCTTTCTCCGGGATTGCCGGCGTCACGGTTATCTCGCTGGTCGTGGATGGCCCGACTTGTTGGAATGGCAGATAATTATTCAGCAGCGATAACTTAGAGCCGTCGACAAATTTTCCGGAGCAAAAGAACAGCGGAGTTTTCTTCCGCTCGATCATCTGTGCGATTTGTTGAACTGTAGGTGGCGGAGTCATCGCCGTCGGAAATCCAACAAGGACAAGACAATCTGCACTATCAAGGACGGCATCTGACAGGTTGCCCTGGTAAAACTCAGATGAACTTTTCTGGACAAATTCCCTTACCGTGTTGTGCTCATCTTCCCGTAACATCTGTGCCATGGCAGCAACATCCGGGCTGGGGGCACCTGCAATTAAATATACTCTCAGGCGATTTTTCAATACTTTTATATAAAGGGAGCGGTAATTATTCTTTTCGGTTAGCTCACCCGGAAGTTTCGTTACCTCAACGGTATACTTCTGAACGCCATCCTCCTTCGGCACGACTGACAGGTGGGTCAAATACGATTGTGTCCCGGGTTGGAGCGTTACAGTCTTGTGGTCGAGGATCGAAGAACCTTCGCGAACGCTCACCTCGACATTTTCGTTCCTGTAGCCCGAGCTACGTACGGTTACATCCATCGGCACGCGTTCATCGGCATAGGCCACGGCATTGGTATTCACGTTCTGGATCAGGACGTCCTTTTGGTCGGATGTGTCCCCCACACCAACCGTGTATACAGGCAAACCTGTCTCCTCGGCAAGATATTCCGGGTTTTTACCCGTTGTGTAGTTACCGTCCGATATCAATACTACCGATTGAATATTTTCCTGCCCCAGCCGGTTTTTTATCTCGCCAAGAGCTTCACTGATGTCGGTTGTTTGGCCGTTCATTACCATACTGTCAGGCGGGCTGCCCGATGGGAATGACAATTTTGATGAAAAAAGATAGAACTCGACTCTCGCTCCCGGAATTCCTCTGCCGGCCGACTCCTTTCTCAGGAATGCCTTCACGCCCGCAGCACGATTTCCGGATCCGTCGGTAAGAGACATGCTTTCGGAATTATCAATCAAAACGGCCACAACCGGCGATTGTTGATCGCGGTGGATAATCCTGAGGAGTGGCTCGAACAAAAGAAGAATGAGCAGCGCCAGCGCAAGTCCCCGCAAAACCGACAACACAATTCTTGTGGTACGCGACAATGGTGGAAGCGTCCAGCGATAAAAAAAGAACGCAATCAATAGCACGAAAGCCACAAGCAGCACGGCGGGAAAATATTTCCCGGCCATCGAAATGGAAATATCTGCAATCACCCTTTGCCTCACCGCATGATCACCATCTTCTTCGTGCCGGTGAACGAGGCTGTCCGCAGGCGGTAAAAATATACTCCGGACGGGAGGTTCGACGCGTTAAACGCTTCCTTGATCTTTGTACCACCTTCGTGGTATCCGTTGTAGAGCGTTGCAATCTCTCTGCCAAGGATATCGTACACCTTCAAATTGACCATTCCACTCGCAGGTAAATCGTACTCGATGATGGTCGAACCGTTAAACGGGTTCGGATAATTTTGGTAAAGCGCATAGGCCTTCGGGATAAGGGGAGATTCTTCCAGGCTGGTCGTGCCATAATGGAATTCCCAGACGCGCGTATTGATCGGGGCTGGACTTCGATACCTCCGACCGGAACTGTCCACAACATCAATGTAAAACCGAACCAGAGCATTGGAATCCAACACGGGTAGGGTAACATGATATCGTCCGGAGGTCGGGAAGAACATTGTTGAATCAAGAACCATATTCACTGAAGTAATGACCGCGCTTTTGCCCACGGTATATTGAAGGAGGACGCTGTCACTTCGGATACCGAATTGCGAAACGACATCGGTCCGGATCACGTTTTGCCCGTTTAGAAGCGCAAGTGTGGGCTCATTGCTGAACAACGGTCCAAACGTAAGTGCTGCCTTAAATGCATTCACCAGACCCCAACCGGTAAAATTATTGGGGACGGTAGAGTAGACCGACGCATCGATTGTATCCGCATTATTCCGCAGGGCATTGAGTACCTGCATCGGGGTAAGCTCGGGCCGTGCAGAGAGGATTAGTGCCGCAGATCCGGCTGCAAACGGCGTTGACAACGAAGTGCCCTCCTCAGACTGGCTGTACCCATCCGGAGGAACGGCAAAAATAACTCCGGGGCCGCCGGGAGCCACAACATCCGGTTTCGTGCGGCCATCGTTTGTCGGCCCGGTCGAGCTTGCCAGACTCAATGCCCGTGTAAAATCGACCCATCCGACCGAAATAATACTATCGGCATCCGCGGGGGTGAGCATCGTTCCTTCGATACCGTCGCCGTTTCCTTCGTTTCCCATCGAATTACAAACCAATACACCAAGCTCCGCAGCTCTGACAGCCGCCCGCGCTGTAATTGACGTCCGTCCGTTAAAATCGCCATCGGCCCATGTGTACCCCGTGCCATCGTCGAAAATATTATATCCCAACGAACTGCTTACAACATCTACTCCCTGTCTTTCCATCCACTCGATCCCCGCCGCCCAATTGTCTTCCTCAACGCGTGTTTCACTCCGGATGTCTTCCGTCTTTCCTAAAATAAAAGATGACTTGTACGAAGCGCCGATCAGAGTCCCCGGTTTATATCCGCCGATCAGCGACATCGTCAGTGTTCCATGAAAATCCTGCACTGGATTATCCACAGCCTGGTTCGCGGTAATATCATCATGAAAAATAAAGTCATACTCTGCGAGAACCGTGGAATTCTGCAGTGCCTCGTGCACGCGCCACCGGAAACCCGTATCCAGCATTCCAATGATAACACCTTCCCCGTCGATTCCCATGGAATGCAAGGGGAGAATATTCACCATGCGTAATTGGAAAAGCGATGGGCCGTAATCGAACGAAGAGGTGGATTGAACTGCTGGGAATATTTCCTGGACGACCTTCGAAGGCACATGTGCAAACGATCGCACAGGTTCCAGGCGCTGCACAAAGGGTAATATGCGGATTGTTTGGACCTGCGTGTCGGTCAGGACCGCGCTTACAGCATTGAACCATCGGCTTTCCTGTGCGATCACCGCGCCTGCACGTTTCACACGTTCCAGATACGGAGAATAGAGCGGGAGATCTTCGCCTGAAAGCAACGCGTCGGACGGGAGAACCTTGGCTCTGCGGGTAAGCGCATGTGGTTGGAAATCAGTCTTCAGCTGATCATAAAGTGCAGAGCCAGGATGGAGTAACCCGCTCGCAGGTACGCCGGGGCCTTTATCGCTAAAGATAATCCAGTATTTTTGCTGGGCGAAGGACAGGTCAGTGATAACCGCCCAATTCATGATCACGACAGCAATTGCCGCCCGAGCAATCTCCGAACGAATCAGCACCCGGTTAATTCTGTTCCAGAAGTTTTTCCACAATTTGCATTGCGGTGACACCATCGGCCTCTGCGTTGAAATTCGGTACGATGCGATGACGCAGCACAATCCCGGCAACGTGACGGACATCCTCGATGTCAGGCGAATATCTTCCATCAAGAATACATCGTGTTTTCGCTCCAAGGATGAGATACTGGGACGCACGCGGCCCCGCTCCCCAACTCAACCAGTCTTTGATGTACTGCGGCGCGGAACCATCCTTCGGCCGGGTGCGCGTAACGAGATCGACGGCATAAGAAATCACATTCTCGGCAACAGGGACGCGCCGCACAAGATCCTGATACGACAGAATCTCATCTTTGCCGATAATGGGGTTCAGTTGAGGAACATACATACTTGTCGTAGACTTAACAATATCCTGTTCTTCTGTTTTCGAAGGATAGTCGAGCCACAGATTGAACATGAACCGGTCGAGCTGCGCTTCCGGCAGCGGGTAGGTGCCTTCCTGCTCGATTGGGTTCTGCGTTGCGAGGACGAAGAATGGTTCTTCAAGTACATATTTTTGGCCCGCTGCAGTGACGTGGTGCTCCTGCATTGCCTCAAGAAGGGCCGCCTGCGTTTTTGGAGGAGTCCGGTTGATCTCATCCGCAAGCAGGATATTTGCGAAAACCGGACCTTTAACAAATTTGAACGCCTTCGTCCCCGTTGTACGGTTGTCTTCGATAATTTCGGTTCCTGTGATATCACTCGGCATGAGGTCCGGCGTAAATTGGATCCGGCTGAATTTCAGATCGAGAACCTCAGAAAGCGTCTTGATCAAAAGTGTTTTGGCAAGACCGGGTACGCCAACCAGAAGACAGTGCCCGCGCGCCAGCAAAGAGATCAGGAGCTGGTCGATCGTCTGTTCCTGGCCAATGATCACTTTTGCGATTTCGCTCTTGATCGACGCGTAACTCTTTTTTAGCTTTTGAACATGTTCTACATCGGTGCCGGTTTGCGGCAGTTCTTCGTTATTCACCATGATCGCGTTTTTTGTTTATAATCGAATGTCAAGATATATTTCGGATCTCAATTGCTTTATCCATTTTTGAAATTCTTCATTTCTCTTGTAGGATGTCGCAAGCTGTTCGAGCCTTTTCCAATCATCGGTAAGATTCATCGTGTGCTCCGGTGTCCGTTTTGTGAGGTACACGATCTGATATCCGGAAATGGATGCTGAGGAAATTGGAACCGGATCGCTGATCTCATCCACCTTTAGATTCTTCACCACATCCTGCATCGTTTTTTCAAGCTGTTCAAAAGGAAACTCTCCCACGTATCCGCCCATTGGACCGGTCTCTTTATCCTCTGAGTAACGTTTTGCAAGATCTGTAAATTTCGCCTTCCCTTCGAGG
>JAWOMQ010000191.1:0-8525 GCA_033852415.1 Bacteroidota bacterium | reverse complement strand
CGTTGAATGTAGATTATCAGCCGACTTTTGGGAATAATATCAAGGCAAAATATACCTGATTCCTTCGACATCCACAAGAACCCGACACAGACCAACCATTTAGTTGCGTGTCTTTTTACTTTGACGGGTTGCCCGCTTAAAATGCGAACGCGAGAGATCGACGCAGAAGCAAAGACGTTCACGCTCTATGAACCCGATACGACTGGACACGGTCTCGGATTGATCGGAATGTGCCATCACTTTTCTGAAATGGGAACGCAAATCCCCCGGGGGTGCAATGATTGTATCCGTGTGATCATTGTTCCGAATAACTTCGCAGGGAGGCTCATACGTGTGTTGAGAGCGTCTTAGACAATGCCGGATGACATTAAAAAGTTGTGTTTCAGGGGGTTTTTTGCTAAATTTAAGTACCACAACTGAAGAACTTGTGAATTCCCATCATACTACACTAGAATCTGGAGGAATAGCATGGCAGTAAGAATTGGAATTAATGGTTTCGGACGAATTGGCAGAAACGTTTTTCGGGCGGCCGTGGGTACACCGGGCCTCGAATTTGTGGCGGTCAATGATATCACTGATGCCGCCACACTGGGACATCTGCTCAAATATGATTCCGTCATCGGTAACTTTTCCGGAACCGTCGAAGTGAAAGACAATAACCTCGTCGTTAATGGAAAACCGTTGAAGGTCCTTTCAGAAAAAGATCATACAAAACTTCCCTGGAAAGATCTTGGTGTTGATATTGTCATCGAATCAACAGGGTTGAAGCATTTTACCGACGGAGACGCTGCACGGCAACACCTCACAAACGGTGCAAAAAAGGTTGTTATCAGCGCTCCGGCAAAGACTCCCGATGTCACGCTGGCGATTGGCGTAAATGATTCCATTTATGATCCCTCAAAACACCACATTATTTCGAACGCATCCTGTACGACAAACTGTCTCGCTCCAGTCGCGAAGGTTCTGCTGGATTCATTCGGCATTAAGAAGGGCTTAATGACCACGATCCACTCGTACACGAATGACCAAAAACTCCTGGATCTGCCTCACAAGGACCTCCGGCGCGCACGGGCGGCTGCAATCAATATGATACCCACATCCACTGGTGCGGCGAAGGCGATTGGTCTTGTGATCCCTGAACTCAAGGGTAAGCTCGATGGCGTTGCTGTTCGGGTCCCGACGCCGAACGTATCAATGGTCGATCTTGTGGTTGAAGTGAATCGCCCAACCAGCAAGGATGAAGTAAACGCTGCGTTCAAAGCCGCAGCGAACGGGCCAATGAAGCACATTCTGGAATATGTGGATATCCCTCTCGTATCGTGTGATTTCCGGGGGAATGCCCACTCGGCGATGTTCGATGCGCCGCTGACCTTCGTTCTCGATAACATGGTAAAAGTCATGGCATGGTACGATAACGAATGGGGTTACTCGTGTCGCGTCATCGATCTCACAAAGAAGATCGCATCTTCATTAAAGTAAAGGAACCTTCTATGACAGGGCTAACGTACAGTATGTATCGTTAGCCCTTTTCTTTTTCACAACTGGAGAATACGATGGACAAGCTGACTGTTAAAAATATTCAATTTAAGGGTAAACGTACTCTCGTCCGGGTAGATTTCAATGTCCCTATTGAAAATGGTATGATCACTGATGACACGCGGATTGTTGAAACGCTTCCAACGATCCAAAAGATCCTCAGCGACGGTGGTAAAGCAATTCTCATGAGCCACCTTGGCAGACCGAAGGGGAAGCGAAATCCTGAATTTACGCTGAAACCCGTCGGAGCACATCTCTCGCGTCTGATTGGAAAACCGGTGACATTTGCCCCCGATTGTGTTGGTTTGGAAGTGAAGAAATTGGTAGACGGCATGAAGAACGGTGACTGCCTGCTGCTGGAAAATCTCCGCTTCCATCCCGAGGAAGAGGCGAACGATCAGAATTTTTCACGGGAACTCGCATCACTCGGAGATCTGTATGTCAATGACGCCTTCGGATCCGCGCATCGTGCGCATGCGTCAACGGAAGGGATCACCCATTACGTCACGCCGTGCGTAGCGGGCTATCTCATGGAGAAGGAAATAGATTACCTCGGCAGGGCGATTGGTTCGCCTCTCCGACCGTATGTCGCCATTATCGGCGGAGCGAAAATTTCGGGTAAAATCGATGTCATCGAGAACCTCATGGGCAAAGTGAATACACTTCTGATCGGCGGCGGTATGATGTTTACCTTCTACAAAGCCCAGGGAATCGAAATCGGAGCATCGATACTCGAAGCGGATAAGGTTCCCCTTGCAAAAAAGATTCTGGAAGAATCGAAATCCCGTCATCTCAAAGTTGTTTTGCCGGTGGATTGTGTTGTGGCCGACAAGTTCGACAATAGTGCGTCGAGGAAAACTGTCCCGATATCCCAAATCCCGGAAGGATGGATAGGACTTGATATTGGAGAAGAAACGATTAAATTATTTAGTAAAGCGTTAATGCCGGCGAAGACTGTCGTATGGAATGGGCCGATGGGTGTATTTGAAATGGATAACTTTGCCACCGGCACCAAAGCGATCGCGACCACGCTAGCAGAAATTACGAAAATGAACGCCACAACAATCGTTGGGGGCGGAGATTCTGCAGCAGCATTGGCCAAGTTCGGCCTGGAGAAGAGTGTCTCTCACGTATCGACGGGTGGTGGTGCATCGCTTGAATTCCTGGAGGGGAAAGTTCTTCCGGGCGTAGCGGCTCTCACGGATCGGTAAGGGCCGGTTTTACAGTATCACATTGTTCGCGTTCTCCGCATCATGGCTTACGACCGATATACGGGTTCTAATTATTACCGGCCTTCGTTGTTCGGGGGATTCCAGTTTTTTCCCCCGGTGATAAAAGGACTGCTCATCACGAACGTCGGGGTCTTTTTTCTCTCTGCGTTCCTTTCGCTGTTCCGGTTGCGTGGAGCTGCGCTGGCAAATCCAATCGAGACACTCTTCGCCCTCGTCCCCCTTGGCGAGGGATTCCGCCCGTGGCAACTTGTGACGTATATGTTTATGCATGGCGGGCTGATGCATCTCTTGTTTAACATGCTCGCACTCTGGATGTTTGGCATGCAGCTGGAGAACACGTGGGGTTCAAAAAAATTCCTTACATATTACATGATATGCGGAATCGGAGCAGGAATTTCGAACCTGTTTATTGGACCCCTGTTTGCGCCACCGGCTCCCACTGTAGGAGCGTCCGGGGCAATTTATGGAGTACTGATCGCCTTTGGAATGTTGTTCCCGGATCAACCGATCTTCATTTATTTTCTTCTTCCGATAAGGGCCCGGTATTTTGTATTATTGTACATCGCGCTGGAAATCTACGCCGGGATATCGAGTACCAGTGACGGCGTCGCACACTTTGCCCACCTTGGCGGAGCAGCAGTCGGTTATGTCTACCTGCTCATCGATCGGCGGCAGGCACCATTCGCATCGGTCATCGGCCGGGCGAGACACCGCGTTACATCCTCCCGCCGGTCGACTGGGGCGTATCAATCTCCGGATGTCAGCGATGCAAATTACTATGATATCGTTGATCGCGAAGAGCGGATCAGCCAGCAGCGCATCGATGAAATTCTGGACAAAATTAGCCAGAGCGGCTATCAGAGTTTAACGGCTGAAGAGAAAAAAATCCTCTTTGAAGCGAGCAAGAAGCTAAATTAAATGCAGCAACTCAATCGTTCAACCACCTGATGATCCGATGATTCAACAAACCAATGATTCAGTGATGCCCTCCCTTCCTGTTCTGAATTCTTCTCCTGGTTCTTCATCCGCGCCAATACACAACACGTACAAAGGTGCTTTGCGAAGATCAACCCGCGTGGTGAGCGTCGGCGGGATTCTTGTCGGCGGTAACGCGCCGATCTCTGTGCAGACAATGACAAAGACAAAGACGTCAGATGTTACAGCGACTGTTTGCCAGATCAAAGAAGCGGCGGATGCGGGCTGCGATATTGTCAGGGTAACAGTGAACGATAAGGAAGCCGCTGATGCGATCTCTTCGATCGTTAAACAGTCACCCATCCCTGTGGTTGCAGATATTCATTTCAACCACATCTTCGCGCTCAAGGCAATTGAAGCGAGCGTCGCGAAAGTGCGGCTTAACCCGGGGAATATCGGCTCACGGGACCGGATTCATCAGGTGTTATCCGCTGCAAAGGCACGGGGTATCCCAATCCGTATCGGGGTGAATTCCGGTTCACTGGAAGAAGATATCCTGCAGAAACACGGTTATCCCACAGCAGAGGCGTTATATGAAAGCGCAATGAGGCATGTGGGAATCTGTGAGGAGGAAGATTTTAATGATGTCATCATCTCGGTAAAATCCACAGATGTCAAGCTTATGATTGAGGCGTACCGGCTCGTAGCCGAGCGGACGGATATCCCGCTGCATCTTGGAGTCACCGAAGCAGGGACCACAAAAATCGGAACGATTAAATCGGCCGTCGGCATCGGCACATTGCTGGCCGAAGGAATTGGAGATACTATCAGAGTCTCCTTGACCGATGATCCTGTGAAGGAAGTTGAGGTAGGGAAGGAAATTCTACGCTCGTTGAGTCTCGCATCCCGGAACGTCGAATTGATAGCTTGCCCGACATGTGGTCGGTTGGAGGTCGATCTTTTCGCCATCATGAAACAACTCGAAGATAAACTCCAGGGCGTTAAAAAGCCCGTTAAAATTGCGGTCCTCGGATGTGTGGTGAATGGCCCCGGGGAAGCCAGTGAAGCCGACATTGGCATTGCTGCTGGGAAAGGAGTTGCGATCCTCTATCGGAAAGGTGAGGTAATTAAGCGCGTCAAGGAGGAGGAGATCGTCGCAACGATTCTTGACGAAGTTGCGAAATTTCAGCCATCCTCGTAGGTGCCGTAATACTACCTCTCTTATCAGATCGATAGCGATCGTATGAGCATCCTCAAGGGGACGGTTCTTGCATGCTGTGTTTCTCTAATCTCGGTTTCAACGCACCTCATTGCTCAGGATAAATTGTCTGGTAAAGTCAAGCTCATGATATCTGACCGGGAGCTGCAAACCCTCTCTTCCGACATCCAATCAAAATTCGCGAAATTGCGGCCACAGTCAATTCGCCCTGCCGAAGGTTTCATCAAGTACGATTACCTTATCCCTGCGGGATTTTATAAACAAATGTGGGACTGGGACGGATTTTTTATCGGTTGCCATCTTACATCGATCGGTATGCCTCAATACCTCAAATGGTGGGTACTCGATTTTGTTGCGGCTATGGATTCAGAGGGGTACATCCCCGGATGCGTGACAACCAAAGGTCCGAGACCGGTATTCGGGAAGTTCGCAATGAAGCCGTTTCTGGCACAAGGTGCGTATCTTGCTGCGCGCGCGATGAACGATTTCGACTGGATCCTTCCTGTGTATGGCGCATTGAAGAGCTCATGCGCATACCGTGAACGAACGCAATACGATTCGGCATACGGACTTTTTTTCTGGGATAACGCCGGCCAGAGTGGGGCTGACAACTCTGTTGTTCTCTCGAATGACCAGAATGAACCGAGCGCAATTCTTGGGGTGGATATCGATGTGTTCCAGTATCGTGAGTACCTTGCGCTTTCATTTATCGCCAGGCACCTCAATTATCCGGACGATGCTGACCGTTTTACCGCGAAAGCGGGGGCCCTCAGGTCCAATATTATCAAATACCATTGGGACAAAACGCGCTTTTCTTTTTGGAACATCCGGAGGCGTGACGGGAGAGCCATCCGGCGCGTGAGCTACTCAAATTTCGTGCCTCTCATACAGAAGGATCTTCTCGCGGACGACGACGCGAAGGAGATGATCCACCGGTATCTCTGGAATGAAGAGTATATGCTCGCGCCTCATGGATTGCGCAGTCTTTCGAAACAGGATCCGGATTACAATAATGAGAATATCATCATCCCATACTCCAACTGGCAGGGACCGGTCTGGATCAATGCCAACTATCTTTTCTTTATCGGATTGAAGAATTTCGGATTCGGTCAAGAGTGCCGTCAACTGGCGTACATCCTCGGGACGATGCTCTCGAAGGATATCGAGAAGAATGGTTCAATGCACGAGAATTATGACGGTGAAACGGGCGAGCCGCTTGCTCCCACTGCCGCCCAGTCGGCAGGAGGAGTATTCACGGGATTTGTCGGTTGGAATCTGCTGGCGCAAAATATGCTACAGGGTGTTGTCGACAACAAATGGATGATGTTGGAGGTGCCATGAGTATCTTCCAGAGCTATCACGTAAATTTTTTTGCTTCTTGAACGACAAAATACAATGACGATCATTCATCATTTACATCAACCAAGAGGAGAATCGCAATGACAGGAATACCTGAGCTGTGGCTACCGATCATACTCTCTTCCGCAATTGTGTTTATCGTGAGTTCTCTCGTGCACATGGTTTTGCCGTGGCACAAGAACGATTATCCTAAGCTCCCGAATGAAGATAAGGTGATGGATGCCGTGCGTGCGCTTTCCCTCCCGCCCGGGGATTACATGATTCCCCGGCCCATGAGCCGGGAGGAGATGAGGTCTCCCGAGTTCGCCGAAAAAATGAAAAAAGGACCGGTCATGGTGCTTACAATCTGGCCGAGTGGTTCAGCCCGGATGGGGAAGAATCTCATTCTGTGGTTCCTATACTCGATCGTTGTTGGTATTTTTGCGGCATATGTGGCAGGGCGCGCCCTTACATCGGGCGCAGAATATCTCTGGGTTTTCCGGTTCGTCGGAACTACGGCGTTTATCGCTTATACGGTGGCTCTCTGGCAAATGTCAATTTGGTACAACCGGAGCTGGAGCATTACGATCAAGACGACATTCGACGGCCTGATCTATGCGCTCCTGACGGCAGGAACTTTTGGATGGCTCTGGCCGCGGTGACGATGAGCATATCGTTCGCGCACCTTGTCCACGTCAGTTAAGTGAAGTTGGATCTCCAGGAGAGACTACGATGAGAGTCTTCAGAACGAAGCGAGTTTCAAGGCCGCGCCGTGAATGTCTTCCTCCTGGATAAGGATAGCACGCTCCAGGATGCGGGCAAACGGAATGGGGGAGTGTTTGGAGCCCACCCGCATGACCGGTGCGTCGAGATATTGAAACGCGTGTTCCACCGCAAGCGAGGCGATCTCGCCGCCAAATCCGCCGAACAAGGGGTGCTCGTGGGCAATCAGCAGGCGTCCGGTTTTCTTGACCGTTCGGATGATCGTATCGACATCCAGAGGGTTGATTGAACGCAGATCGACGACTTCAGCCTGAATATTATTCTCCTCGGCGAGTTTACTTGCGGCGCGGAGCGCGAAATGCACAGGCGTACCCCACGCAATAATGCTCAAGTCACTTCCCTCGCGGCGAACCCGGGCACGGCCAAAAGGAACGACGTGCGCCGCTGATGGGCGGGGGGTTCGCGTGAAGAACTGATTGTAGAGAAACTTGTTTTCGATATAGATTGTCGGACCCGGGCTTCGCATTGCCATCCTCATCAGCCCGACGGCATCGTCAGCGAAGGATGGCATGACAATTCTCAGTCCGGGAATGGTCGCAAACGTCCCGTCCAGACTCTGCGAGTGGTACAGCCCCCCACCGATGTACCCGCCTGATGCGAGCCGAATGACCATGTTGGGAGTAAATTGACCGTTAGTCCGATAATATTCGTGTGATACTTCAACCAATTGTTCCATCGCGGGCCAGAAATAATCGGCGAACTGTGCGCCTTCGATGACGACCCAGATATCGTTGCGATATCGCGCAAATCCATCCGCCGTCCCGACAATAAAATCCTCGGCAATCGGAGCGTTAAAAATCCGATCGTTGCCGAACTCCTGCAACATCCCCTTGGTAACGTTGAACACGCCCCCTTTTTCATGAGAAGCGACATCCTGTCCCCACAAAAATGTATTCCTGTTGCGGCGGAACTCTTCCTTGAGGGTTTCATTGATCGCCTCACGCAGGGTGAGACTCGGAGCATCGGATGGCGCTTCCCCAGTGTGAATATCTTCGTGTGCCTGATCATACACAGGGGGCATAACGAAATTCATCGCTGTCGAGCGATCCGGATCTGCTTGCATCTCAACATCTTCCGCCGCCTTCTCCACGCTTGTCGCGTTCTCGTTCTCAATGTGCTTCAATTCTTCTTCGGACAATTCGCCTTTTGTCAGAAGATAACTTCTCAATCGTGCGACGGGGTCGAAGCGTTGCGCCTCGGCAATCTCCTCGGGTGTTCGATACAGTTCCTGGCGGTCGGAATTGCTGTGCGAATTTATCCTCACACAATCTGCGTGAACAATCGCCGGGCCGCTTCCTGATGTAACGAAGTCAAGAGCTTCCTGCATTCCCCGCCAGGAATCAAACACATTTGTTCCGTCGACCGTGACAATCTTGACGCTCCTGAACCCGAGAAAATTGTTGGCAACAACCTTGTTAGCCGCCTGTTCATTAATCGGAACGGATATACCGAACTTATTATTCTGAATGACGAACACCACGGGCAATATCTCCCTCGCTGCG
>JAWOMQ010000046.1:0-4802 GCA_033852415.1 Bacteroidota bacterium | reverse complement strand
ATGCGGGCGTAGGACATTTGAGGGAAGTCGCTCCTAGTACGAGAGGACCAGAGTGACCGGACCGACGGTGTACCTGCTGTCGTGCCAACGGCAAACGCAGGGTAGCCATGTCCGGAAGGGATAAGCGCTGAAAGCATCTAAGTGCGAAACCCATCCCAAGATTTGATGTCCCGGGTCGCAAGACCCCTTAAGACCCCTGGAAGATTACCAGGTTGATAGGCCACAGATGTAAATCCTGTAAAGGGTGAGTCAAGTGGTACTAATAGGTCGTGCGGCTTAACCATTGATTTTTATTGATTCACTTAGATCTCACTCGCCCCCGAAGGGTGATGCATCAATCGAAAAAATTCCGGATTGCACCGCTACCCTGATCAACCGATCAGGATGAACTCTTCAAGATTTTCTGGCGACTTTGCCGCGGGTGTCACTCCTCTTCCCATTCCGAACAGAGCAGATAAGCCCCGTAGGGCCGATGGTACTATACGGGTGACTGTATGGGAGAGTAGGTCGTTGCCAGGAGTTATTTCGCCCCGAGGGGATGCCTTCGGCAAAAGCCCGATTCTTTACTGAGTCGGGCTTTCTTATTTTCTGGCGCAATGCCGTCACTTTGCCTGCTCTTTCCATACCGGGCACGTGTTCGTCACATCAGAACAGCGATTACTGTCTGCTGTTTGTCGTACACAACCTTGACTTTATCCCAAACTTTCCTATTTTACCCCGATCTCTCTCGCAAACTATCACATCCGATTTCATAGAAGGATAATCCAATGACTTCATATCGTGATCCGGAACAACTCGATCGACGTCATTTTCTCTCCATGGCCGGCAAAGGTCTCGGACTTGCCACGCTCTCTTCTGGTCTTATCGCCTCGCTTCTTAACGATGTTCAGGCGGCCACCAAACGAGTTGAAGCACTTTCGCCTGAAGATGCCGCATCCGACGAGGATTTCTGGTTCGAAATCCAGCGAGCGTTCACCGTCACACGGGGTATCATTAACCTTAACAACGGCGGCGTTTCGCCATCACCCAAGATCGTGACGGAAGCTCTCGTCAGGTATATCTGGGAACAGGAGGATTGTACGGCATATACCATGTGGGAAATCCTTGAGCCGCAATCGGAGCGAATCCGCACCGGACTTGCCGATGGCTTCGGATGTGACCGGGAAGAGATCGCCATCACCCGCAACGCATCCGAGTCATTGGAGATCTTGCTCAACGGGATGGATTTCCGGCCGGGCGATGAGATTCTTACTACTACGCAGGACTATCCGCGGATGCTTACTACCCTCAGACAACGCGAGCTCCGGGAGAAGTTGACTCTCAAGCTTATCAAGGTCCCGATTGCACCGCAACATCTTGATGCAATTACCGAACAGTTTGCCGATAACATCACGCCGAGGACGAAGCTTATTCTGGTATCGCATGTTATCAATATCACCGGACAGATCACTCCGGTCAAGAGCATCTGTGAACTTGCCCGCTCCAAAGGTATCGAGGTGATTGTCGACGGTGCGCACTCATTCGCACATTTTGATTTTAAACAACCCGATCTCGGCTGCGATTATTTTGGGACAAGTCTTCATAAATGGTTATATGCCCCGAAGGGTACAGGCCTCCTCTTTGTCAAACGTGACAAGATAGAAAAACTCTGGCCTCTCATGGCAGCCGATAAAACTCAGGCCAAAGATATCCGCAAGTTTGAGGAGATCGGCACCCACTCAGCCGCACCGAAGCTTGCCATCGGTGAGGCGATCCTTTTTCATAATGGCATTGGGCCCAAGCGAAAAGAGGCGCGACTTCGTTATCTCTCACGCTATTGGATGAATCGGCTGAAAGTACAACCGAACATCCGTTTTCATACCTCGTTTGAGGATAACCAATCGTGCGGCATCGGAAATGTGGAAATTGTCGGCATCGAGCCCCCCGCACTTCAGCAGTACCTCATGGGAACGCACAGGATCTTTACAACACCCATCGTTCATGACGAATTCAAAGGGCTTCGCATAACACCCAATGTCTACACCACGCTCAAGGAGCTCGATCGATTCTGTGAAGTAATGGAACAAGTGGCCAAGAAAGGGTTGCCAAAGTAACAGTCGTTCTCACTCACACACCGAGCACTTAGATAGGGGTGAGCCTTTTGCTCTACTTGGCTAATTCCCCCCAGTATAGCAGCACCGGTACAGCCCCGTTGCATCATTCCTCTCTTTTTCATATCGTTAACTAACCCTTTATTCATATTACAGGAGGAATCATTATGAAAAGTTTTCTCGTCGTTCTTCTTCTTTTCGCCGGGATCGGCATGGCGTACTCACAGGCAACACCGTACAAGGTCGTTTTCGATCTTACGAGCAAAGATAGTCTTGATCAAAAAGCAGTGATCCGATGGATCGAGGAAATAACGAGCGCGAATCCAGACGCGAAGCTTGAGATTGTCATGTATGGAAAGGGGTATGAACTTGTCATGCCGGAAAAATCTGCCTTCCTACCACAGGTGAAGGAAGCCATGAAGAATGTCAACGTCTCTTTTGACGTCTGCTCGGTCGCCATGAAGAATAACCACATCGACAAGAGTCAACTCCTCCCGGGAGTGAATACAGTGCCTGACGGCATCTACGAAATTATCTCAAAACAGCACGACCAGTGGGGCTATATCAAGGTTGCACACTGACAGCACTGTTTTTGTTTGGCTTCCAAAGATAATGACGATTGAGCTCCGATGTATAAGAGCTCCCCAACCGGTCCTGATACGTTTCCAGCCAATCAGAGAACTTCGTAGTTCCGTTGGGCGTTTGCTTTGAGGTGAGCATTTCTTCCATGAGTCCCCTCAATTCCTGGCTCGTAAGAATAACATCTCTGACCGCAAGGCCGATGACTTTTCCAAGTGCGATCCCGAGTGCGGGCGGAACGTAGAGGAGTTTAATGTCCGGTTTGATTTTGGATGCTATAAGTTCGACGAATTCCCGGAATTTAAACTCTTCAGGACCGATTGCGTCCATATATCCCGAGCTCGAATTCCCGGCAGCGGTGACAACAATCCTCGCCAGATCCTCCACATACACCGGTCGCAGCCGGTAGGCACCCGTACCGAAGATGGGGAAAAAGGGAAACTTTCTGATGCACCACGCGATATTATTCACGAGGATGTCTTCCTTTCCGAAGACAAGAGTGGGTCGGACAATCGAATACGACAATCCGGAATTGATGACAAGCTGCTCCTGAATCCCCTTGCCCCGATAGTACGGCAGAGGGGAATTTATTGAGGCATTTGTCACACTGATATGAACAATTTTCTGAATTCCTGCCTCGTGCGCGCATTTGATCAGAATTCGTGTATTTTCACATGCCTGATCGAAGGTCAGTCCATGATGTTCAAACCTCACCCAATAGGTATTGTATAGAGTATTCCCGCCGCGCAAATTCTCTCTAAGCTCTGATGGATTAGCAAAATCAAGGGGGAACGCCTCAACCGCTTCGCCAAAAGGATTGGGCTTGTGCGGGTGAGTGGTCACAGTTCGGACCGAATCTCCACGCTGAAGCAGGCGACCTGTAATATACCTGCCGATATAGCCGAACGCTCCGGTCACGATATTCATGGATGTGGCCGTTGAATGGCGTCCCCGTTGTGCAGGTACCTGCCAGATTGATTTGACGAGAAGTGAACTGATGTTTTCACTCGGTCAGCACTTTTTCTATCCGTCGATCTGGTATAAGCCATATGATTGCAACAACAAGATAAAGGGCACAGGAGATCAGCGGGTCGAGGAACGCCAGAGGGATCGCAAGAACGTATAGTATTACCGAGATCTTTCCTTTAATGTCGTTTCCAAGGGCTCTTGCAATTACAGACTCCTGACCATGGAGAGAAATGAGTACGCGCGCAAGGATAAAGTAGGCGATTGCGGCACAAAGAAGTACTATCCCGTAGCATGCCACAGGCCACGCCGCAAAATGGTTTTCGCCGACCCAGCCGGTGACGAACGGGATAAGGGATAGCCAAAACAGAAGGTGGAGATTTGCCCAGAGCACTCGCCCGTTCACATGTTTGACCGCCTGCAGCAGGTGATGATGGTTGTTCCAGTAAATCCCAAGAAAAATGAAACTTAGCGCGTAACTCAGCAGGATCGGAATAAGGGGTACAAGGGATTGAGGTTCAGGAGCGTGCGGCACCCTTAATCCGAGAACCATAATCGTGATGAGGATAGCGATGACCCCGTCGCTGAAAGCTTCCATTCGTCCCTTGGTCATGCTGATTCTTCACATAAGGTTGTGGCTGTTCACGTGATGGATTTGTTACTCTAAAATCAGTAGACAAAGGGAACTATCCGCTTTGTCTTTGCTGAATATTCAGTGTACTCGGGATAGCGAAGCCTGAGGAGTCTTTCTTCAAGAATGATCCGTATGAAGGCCCCGCCGGTGCCAAGCACACCCAGCAATATGTCGATCACTGAAATATGAGAAAGAACCCCTGCCCATATAAAAAATAGAATCGACGCATAGATAGGATGCCGGATAAACTTGTAAGGCCCGGATGTCACCAATCCGCCATCCGTGGGGGCTGCGGAAACATGAAAACTCCTCCCCCGGAAGGTTATCCGCGCCCAAATCATGAGGAGAACTGCCAGGGACTGAATAACAATCGGTACGGTACCGCTGCCCAACAGAGAGTGCCGCATCAGTAAGCACACGAGAGCGATAACCAATAAGAGATAACCTATAACCGATACAATAACCGGGACAACGGATTCCTTCACGTCGGACTCATTACGAGACGGCATGATTTGTCCTTACTGTGAGTGATA
>JAWOMQ010000153.1:0-5854 GCA_033852415.1 Bacteroidota bacterium | reverse complement strand
CGAGACCGAGTTTCTTCCTCAGTTCCTGCTCGATACTCTTGGAGATCTTCTCGTTTTCCTGTAAGAACTTTTTGACGGCATCCCGTCCCTGCCCAATTCTCTCGGTTCCAAAGGCAAACCATGAACCGCTCTTCGTAATGATACTCTGATCGACGGCGGTGTCGATGATGTCGCCCAGGCGTGAAATTCCTTCATTGTACAGGATATCGAATTGTGCCTCGCGGAAAGGAGGTGCAACCTTGTTCTTGACGACCTTCACCTTCACGCGATTACCGATAATACTTTGCCCGTCTTTGATCGCTTCGATGCGGCGGATGTCGAGACGCATTGAAGCGTAAAATTTCAGAGCATTACCCCCGGTCGTTGTTTCCGGATTCCCGAACATGATGCCGATTTTCTGGCGTAGTTGGTTCGTAAACATGACCAACGTTTTGGATTTACTAATGGCGGCGGTCAGTTTGCGCAGCGCCTGTGACATAAGGCGCGCCTGCACCCCCATCGTTGGATCTCCCATTTCTCCCTCAATTTCGGCTCTTGGCGTGAGCGCAGCAACAGAATCGATGACGATCACATCCAACGCGCCGCTCCTTACGAGGGTTTCGACAATCTCCAGTGCCTGTTCACCATACTCAGGCTGTGACAACATCAAATTATTGACATCGACCCCCAGTCTTTTAGCATACCCAATGTCAAGTGCATGTTCCGTGTCGATGAACGCAGCAATCCCGTTATGCCGCTGTGCCTCGGCGATAACATGGAGGCAGATCGTTGTCTTTCCGGAGGCCTCGGGGCCGAAGATCTCAACCACGCGTCCCCGCGGAACTCCGCCGATGCCGGTTGCGGCATCCAGCGAGATTGAACCGGTCGAGATGGCCTCGACTTTCGCAATGGGTCCTTCGTTAAGCTTCATGATTGCCCCCCGGCCGTGCTGCTTTTCGATTTGCTCGATGGCGATGCGAAGCGCCTGTAATCGTGCCTCGCGACCTGTGTCGTTTGTCATAACAACTCCCTTTCCAGATAATTTGAATGTGAAGAAATAATCGTCGGAATGTTACCGCGGCGTCGCCTTGAAGCGGAAGAGCAAATCAAGGACAACCCGTTTCACGCTCTCGAGATCAAAAGGTTTCTCGATATAACCGTCGGCCCCGATCACTTTTGCGGTGTGCTTTGCGTCGAAATCATCGATCGACGACATGAAGACATACGGCACAGTCTTGAACTTTGGATTGCTCCGGACTTTCTCGAAAAGATCGAAACCATTCATCTCCGGCATGCGCACATCGCTCAGGATGAGATCCGGTGTCTTTTGTCGAAGTTTCCGCAATGCCTCCTCACCGCTCGACGCTGTTATGATCGTCAACGGTTGATCACCGACAGCCAATTGGATTGCCTCCAGCCAGTTTGACTCGTCGTCAATAAAAAGCACGGTAGAATTTTTTTTCCCTATCTTAGCCCGCACGATGTTCCGTTTACCCTCCATCTATAAAAGCGGGATTATCATGAGTGGTGTGTAGACTGAACCGTTGGGTCGCAAATCGCTTTTCATTACGACGATTGATTCAACTCCAAATGTTTGTGGCTCAAAGGTAAGATATTCTGACATGGGAGTCAAGTGGCGAGTACGCCCCGGATCCTTTATCCTCCCCAGCGTGAGATGTGGGTGGAATGATCGCTCTTCGATTTCAAAACCGTAAGGCATCAGCGCGTTATCGAGTGCGACTTTCAAGCCCGCGAGGATCCCGTCGTCGTTTCGGCATCCCACCCAAAGCACTCTCGGGTTTTTCAGGTGCGGGAATGCCCCAACGTGTTCATATGTGACCTGAAACCGTGAAAAGTGTTTTGAAGCCCCGGTAATTCCTTCCAGAATTTCCGGCATTTGCTCCTTCTTCACGTTCCCCAGAAATTTTATAGTAATGTGGAATTTGTCCGGTGATTCCCATCGCACACCGGTGAATGATTCCTTTAAACGCAATTGCAGTTCGGAGATTTTTTCCCGCACTCTGGCAGGAGTCTCAAAAGCGATAAATGTGCGGATTGCCCCCATATCAGTCTGTGATCCCCAGGAGATGCCTGCGTACGATCTCTAACGCTGCCTGAGCAGCACGTTCCTTGACAAGTGCTCTCCCTTTACCGAAGATGAATCGCCGCGAGTGCGTCTTTTCACTCGTGGAGAATCCGATAAAGACAAGTCCTTCAGGCTTCTCTTTGGTACCACCAGTCGGACCCGCGATGCCGGTCGTGGAAATCCCGATGTCAGTACCGGATCGGACGCGCACGCCTAGGGCCATTGCTTCCGCAACCTCAGGGCTCACTGCGCCGTGTCTTCTGATCAGGTCTTCATCGACACCGAGGAGTTGTGTTTTCGATCTGTCGCTGTATGTGATGACCCCGCGGTCAAAATAAGAGGAACTCCCCGGGATGTCTGTGAGCTTGTTCGCGATGAGACCGCCGGTACATGATTCGGCGACAGCGATGGTGAGATTCCGCTTCGTCAGGATTTTACCGAGGACGCCTTCGAGGGTTTCATCATCAGTGCCGTAAATATACTTCTCTGCTGCTGCCCGGATGTGATCCTCAACCCGTGAGATCTCATTACGGACGTGCTGTGTGTCCGTGCCGCTCGCAGAGATTCTCAAGCGTACACCGGAAGGCGAGGGGAGAAATGCAAGTGTCGCATTTCCGAGAACTGTGTGCGGCTCTCCGATTTTTTGGGCAAGCATCGACTCCGTGATTCCGGTTGTCTTCAGAGTGCGATGGACGACAACGTTGCCTCCACTTTTCGGAGCAAGAAATGACGTAATCCACCCTGACATCATTGCTTCCATTTCATGGGGGACACCAGGCATGACAATGCAGTATTTCCCATCGTGCTCAAAAAGGAGTCCTGATGCGGTTCCATGAAGGTTCGGGATGATGGTTGCGCCGTTGGGGATCTTCGATTGTTCCTCGGCGGCATCAGACCAGGGAGCATTTCGCTCGTGAAGGTAGCGTTGGATGTTACCCCTCGCTTCCTCACTTACCGTCAGAGATCTTCTGAAGTACTTGCAGAGTGCTTTTTTTGTAATATCGTCGTGGGTTGGGCCGAGGCCGCCCGTCACAATCACAAGAGGATAGCGGGAGAGAGCAACATCGATCGCTGCGACAACCTCGTCGAGGTCATCCGGCAATGTGAGCGAGTAACCGATCTCAATGCCAATGCCGTTCAACTGTTGCGCAATGAACGCGGCGTTTGTATTTACCACTTGCCCGATGAGAAGTTCATCACCGATGGTCAGAATCGCGCACTTCATGGCTGCCAGATTATGACATCACTCAAAACGTTATAGTTTTCCGACTGTAAAAATCGAAGGGAAAATCAATCCGATGAGCCACACCGAGATGTTGGCATACAGTGCAGCGACCACATCATCCATCATGATACCAAAACCACCATGCATTGAATCGAAGTTCCGCGCCGGAGGGGGTTTAAAAATGTCGTATATCCTGAAAAGCAAAAAACTCAGGATGATGACCCAGATAGTTTTCGGCAATAGGATCAACGATATCCACATCCCCACGACTTCATCAATGACCACAATCGAGGGATCCTTGCCATGGACCAGTTCCATCTTTGTCGAAGTAAAAACCCCGATGATGAAGAAAATGACGATAAGCAAAGCGAGTTTAATCAGGGATTCAGTTCCGGGAATAAGGTAGACGATTGCCCCCACAGCACTTCCGGCGGTGCCCGAAGCTATCGGTGAGTAACCGGAAAATGCACCGGTTGCAACAAATCGCGTGATCCATGAGATCGTGTCAGGAGGATTTGGCGGTCCCGAAGAATTTGTCATAGAGTTCGAGCAAAAACTTTCTGTTATTGAACAAGTACATTAAGCCGGTGCCGATGGTCGAGATCGTGACCAAGAGCATCATCCCGAAAAGGACCTGCGCTTGCATCAGCGAACCAATCAGAGACGCATACTTATGCTGGATAAGCGGAACATGCTCGCAAACATAGAGGATGAGAATGTAGTAGATAACAATGAACTCTCCGAATGTCTTAGCCTGCGCGGTTTTTGAAGTAACGATGGGTCGATCCTGCCATTCGGCCACGCTTCTGAGCGTTGTTATGAGAAAATCTCTCACAACGATAATCCATACCATCCACAGTTCAATAAGCCGTAGATAAGCGAATGAAAAAAGGGCGGCGGATGAGAGAATTTTGTCGGCGAGGGGGTCCAGAAATTTTCCCCATCTGGAAGTGTATCCGTATTTACGGGCTACCCAACCATCGTACCAATCGGTCAGGGCGGCGAGCACATAAACGAGGAGGGAAAGTTCCTTAAAGAGTTGTGATTCTGAAAAAAGGAGAAGGACAAATAGCGGTGTGAGGAGAATCCGGATGATTGTGAGTGAATTTGGTATTGACATGCCGCTCGTAATTTTTGCTTAATGTAGGACTTTTTGAAAGATTATCAAATAAAAAAGCCCAACTCTTTGTTGGGCTTCCTTGTCTCCATCCTGCAAAATCCTATTACGATACTTTTGTCACACGGCCCTGGCGGATGCAGCTTGCACAGACATTCATTCTGCGAACTCTGCCATCAACCTGTGCTCTGACACTACGCAGGTTCGGAAGCCATCGGCGTCGGGTACGATTATGTGCATGGCTGATATTATTCCCGCTCACCGGTTTTTTCCCACAAATTTCACAAATTTTAGCCATAAAGATCCTGCTTTGGAAAATGTATTCTTGAATTGAAGCCTAATATACGAAAACCCCGACTCCCGTGCAACCCTCTGAATGCGATCCTATTCGAGGGATCGCTATGACGGACCGGGTGCGGCTGGTGAATTTCCTGAGAACGAATCCGACCTTGTTCCTCAGGAAAAACATGAAAAGCTAGCGGCCAGAATCCCACTACCGGAACCAGAATCTTGCCCCGATCCCTCCGTTTCCGCTCAGCTCAGTTTTTGGGGCGATATCGACGATGGGCGCCACCTCGAGAAAAAGATCCACAGGGGCGTTCCTGAAAATGTAATCGAGACCAATAACGGCTCTGATGCCAAAACGTGTATCCTCACCATTCTCCCCCGCTTTTAATCTTGCACCGAACCCATAATAAAGCGGAAGTATCTCGGTCGATTTGATCACGTCATAGTTATGCCAGAGGTAGTCCGCATGCACATGGAAGGATGCAGGAGAACCGAACGACCATGCGACACCCGCATCGATAGCATTTGTCTCGTTCAACCACCCTTTTAGACTAAAGCCCGTTGGTTCTCCGAGTATAATTCCCGCTCCAAAACCCTTCTGTTGGCTGAGCATCGTGGAAGGAGGGGAGAGAAGGAGACCAAGAACGAAAATCACCGCAATGACTTTTTTCATGATGCATTCTCCTGATAGTTGTGGGATTATGATGATCGAAGAGCGTTGACGATGTTCATCCGTGCCGCGCGCGCTGCGGGGAGAAAACCACCCACGATCCCCATTATGAGGGCAAACAAAAAGGATCCGAGAAGGATGGCTGGAGAAAGTGCAAACCGAAACGCGATCTCGGCGAACGAGGAAAAGTTAATCATTGAAATCTGAAGGAATTGCAATCCCGACGCCAGAATAATACCGAGTACACCGCCCGCGATGGCGATCATGATTGATTCCCAGAAGAACGCCCACAGGATGTTGCGCCGTTTGAAACCGAGCGCGCGCAGAGTCCCGATCTCATTAGTCCGGTTTGATACCGCAGCGTACATGGTAATCATGGCTCCGATGATTGCTCCAGTGCTGAAGATAACGGTGACAAAGATTCCGAGGATCCTGATGAACATTGCCATATCTTCTGATTGTTCGTCGTAAAATTTCCTCTCCGGTTTC
>JAWOMQ010000123.1:0-17969 GCA_033852415.1 Bacteroidota bacterium | reverse complement strand
ATAGGAAAGAAGATCAGGATTGTCGGTTATCGAATCATCCTTGGTTTCATCGGAGAACCAACATCTTTTTCGTCTGCACAAATTCGCCAGCCTGTAACGTATAGAAGTATACCCCTGATGACAGTTTTGATCCATCAAGATTTACGTTGTATGTTCCGGCAGTCCGGGTATCGTTGACGAGAGTTTGCACTTCTTGTCCCAGAAGGTCGTAAACCTTGAGTATGACGTGAGATTCGTGTGGTAAGGAAAATTGAATTGTTGTGGTCGGGTTGAAGGGATCTGGAAAATTCTGCATCAATCGGTACGTTGTCGCGACAGGAGCTGCATTGTCATTTACACTCAGCACATAATTGTTATTAAAAAGATCCTGTGCCCGCTGCGCATTCGTGAACATATCGGGCACATCCTTTCCCGAGACGAGTGCGATCGACATTTTCAGTGAATCCCCCGGATACATGGTTTGAAACGGACCAAAGAAATAAAAGAAACGGGTATCGGTGGCGGAATCGGGCGAAGATGATTGGCAGGGCTTGATCAAAGCAGCTCCATACGGTTCACCTTTCATCCAACCATAAAGCGCCGAGTCGGTGGTACCTTGCGTAAACCCCTGCCATTGCCAGACATATTGAAGGGCCGTCAACGGCCGCGATGTGCCAAGAAGGGTAATTCCACCGGGTGTAGAACCACTATCCTTTGAGTTGCCGACATATCCGCACAGCAAATCCGGGTTGTAGCAGGCGTAGTTATCACGATAAAATCCGGACACCGATACCGGACCCACATCGAAATCCGCAAACATCCCGATGTAGATCGAATCTATGGTATTGTGTCCAACGTTCACGAACAAATAATCCATCGGTATGATCCCATCGCCGAAACTTTCGTGCCAGGCGTATGATTTCTGGAATAGTTTGATTCCCATCGGAAAATGTCCCGGGACAACTACGCTCGTGAACGTATCTGTTGCGGCAAGATAGATATCGTTATCAGAAACCGCACCATAGTCCTCATCAACGTGCGGCTCTCCGTGATCAGGAATACCGTTGTTCTGTGTATACTTGTTTTTATCGCTTTTGGTATAATAGACACTTGAAACAGGATGACAACTGTCGTACGCAAACGGATCGTAATTATCGAACGCGGGGTCGGGGTTCGTTACCGGATCGTATCGTTTTCCTGTGCAACTCACCTCGAGACTATCGGGCAGACCGTCCGCGCCGAGGTCATCAGACAGCGGATTCCAATCGCCGTCATTATCCTGTCCGTCAAGTTCATCTTCATCGATTCTCCCATCGCCGTCGTCATCAACATTCCGGCGATTGACCAGAATACCATGATTGTAATAGTACCCGCTGTAACCATCGCCATTGGGATGATATATTTCCGGTCCACTATTTGTCCGCCAGATTTTATCCCTTGCCGTGTCCTTCTCTTCCGGCAGGAATTCTTTCAGGCCATTATCACCATTATATCCCTGATCAACATGACGAACGCCATTAACAAGACCGCCAAACCACGGTCCGGCGCCATAGAGATGCTCGACGCATGATCCCGCAGGATATTCCATTCCGACACCGACAGAACATCCGGTAGGTGGGACGGGATAGGGATCCCATGCCTGAATTCCTATGGTCATCTGGTTGCTTAACCATACCTTCAAACTGTAACCCTGCAAAACTTTTTTTGCCCACGTAGCACTGCTTGTACCATTTGTAGGTATGGCCGATTTATTCGTTTCGGGTGTTTCTCTTCCAAACAGAAGGATTGGAATCAACACGAAAGAGGGAAGTAAATATCTGGGGTTCATGAAGAATACCTCCGTTTATGGAATTGGCAGTCATGATCTTCAGATGATTAAACGCCCTTATGAAGCGAATTGTTCCCGCATCCGGAGGGAGATCATTTACTACAAAATATTCGAGTTTTTATCATACTTTCGCAAGAGTATGTTTATACGACGATCAATTCAATTATCAGCAATGCGATCCGGCGATCTTCGCATTGTGAAATTATTTAGTCACCAACATCTTCTTTGTCTGCACAAAACTCTGTCCTGAGCGAAGCGAAGGATCACCTGCGCTCAGCCTGTAATAGTACACCCCACTTGGAATAGTCGACGCATCGAACTGTACGTTGTATGTGCCTGGTGAACGTCGTTCGTTTACGAGGGTGCTGATTAGTTGTCCGAGTACGTTGTAGATTGTGAGCGTGACGAACGCTGACTTCGGCAGCGTAAATGAGATTGTTGTAGACGGATTGAACGGATTGGGATAGTTACTCCGGAGATCATAATTTGTGAAGAGCTGAATTCTATCCTTGACACTCGTTTGACCCGCAACCTCTATCCAAAGGGAATCTGAAACCCATCCTGAAGGAAGATATGACACCCATGCAACAACTGCATGCTTGCCCGGTCCAATCATTTTCCCAGTAAAATAGTAGAGCCATTGCGAACCTCCCCAAATCGTCGAATCATTCGCCTGAATAACGCGTTGGCTAAATCCCTGCGTGCAATAAACGATCGTGCTGTCATGATGCATGTAATTCATTGTGTCGATGAAATATCCTGCTTGACATCCCGTAGTGAATTTCAAGGTATCAGGAGTGCTGCCATTATTTTTTGCTGTAATTGTAATCATGATGGGATCACTCTCGGTATAGGCGGCTTTATCGGTGGCTACGCTGAAACTCAATTGCGCGATAAGGTCGCTCACACTGACAATAAACAATGCGAGGAAGGCAAGAGATTTCATGATATAATTCCGCTCAAATAGTCTTAAGAATTTGGCAGGTATCGCTATTATTCGTTGTGTCACACAATTATGGTGCACTCCACGCAAACGACAAAACCCGTCTGCGGAGTGCTATCGCCACAAACGGGTTTCAACGAACTGCTGAAACTTGATAGGATAATTTACTGCGGAATTTGCCGATTGTCAATCGTCTGTGTAAGTGGTTGTTTTTGTTGAACGCTTGACTATTGCCCGCGAGATGATTAAGATTGTACATCATTCCTTTTAATCCTTTCCTCGTTCTTACGACAAACTATCGAGTGCAATACACCAGCTCATCTTCAAAGAGATCCGATGCCTCTGAGCTGGGGTGGGGCACCTATTTCTATGGACTGTTTGGAAGAAAAGATATAACGAGTCTATGCATGATTGACCTTACCATTCATGATTGTAGGAAATTGTCAATATGGACAAACTAGTTAGTTCAATTCTTGTCACACTTGTCTTTCTGTCGATCTCGCCGGCGAACGCGCAAAGGGCGCAGGTCAATGCCAATAATGCCGGTGATCTCCCGTTTTCTGTCCCCCGCTATGATAGATTAGAAGAGGAAGGTATGGACAAATTCTTCCTGACGATCTCCCATCATTGGTGGCCAGCCAACACCAACCGGGGAATTGACCGCGCTCGTGCGAGGGATATTTTATATCGCTTACCGTTTGAAAATATCATACCAAAAGGGTCTCAAAGAAACATCCACGCCCTTAATACGGTGTTTTCTCCTCAATCACAAATCTATATCATTGACACGGCAATTGTGAAAAGTATCGAAGACACAACGAGGCACCTCTATTCGTTTAATGGTAAAGCAAAGAGAACCTGTGATTTGACACAGAAACTCAAGGGTGACCTCTGGATGGATTCTTTGCGTGAGACAAATGAGTACGATGCAAATGGCAATATGCTAACTGATTTATACGAAACATGGTCGGACGGTCAATGGTGGAATTGGGCTCGCATTACCTATACCTATGATGCAAATAGTAACAGGCTTACTTATTTGACCGAATTCTGGTCGAATGGTCAATGGGTGGGTGGTTCTCGATACACCTACAGCTATGATGCAAATGGTAACATGCTTACTGGTTTGTGGGAATCTTGGTCGGACAGTCAATGGGTAAATTCGGGTCTCTTGACTTGCACCTATGACGCAAAAGGGAATATGCTAACTCGTTTACATGAAACTTGGTCAAACGACCAATGGGTGGGGACCTTGCGCGATACCTATACCTATGATGCAAATGACAATATGCTCACTGATCGAGTCGAAGCCTGGTCGAGCGGTCAATGGGTGGGTCGTCATCGTTACACATACACCTATAATCTAGATAGTAACATCCTTACTTACTTAGATGAACAGTGGTCGAATGGTCAATGGGCGGGAAACTTTCGTGAGACTTATACCTATGACTCGCACCAAAATCTTACCTCGTTTTCGTACGATAAGTGGACAGATTCCTCTTGGACAGCAACAGATTACGGCTGGGGTGAGAATTTTAGTATTACCGATAGCGTGGGTAATAATTACGCATTCAGTTCGGGTTACAATTTCACGCTTAATTACAATGTCGTTGAGACGGGAATCACATCACGCAATGATTACCTTCCCGGAACCTTCGGTTTATCCCAAAATTACCCCAATCCTTTCAATCCATCCACCGAGATTATGTATTCACTCAAAAAAGCAAGCAACGTAAAACTCAAAGTGTATGACATCCTCGGACGTGAGCATGCTACCCTGGTACAGGGTCGGCAAGCTCCAGGAGAACATTCTGTTACATGGAATGCTGATGTGTCGAGTGGTGTTTATTTTTATAGATTGGTGGCTGGGGAGTTTGTTCAGACGAAGAAGATGGTGTTGATGAGATAGATATCTGATGTTAAGTGCAGTACCATATAATCTGTTAACGTGTCGTGAGGTCATACTTTCTCTTTCCAAGAGAAAGTATCAAAGAGAAGTATGGCGAAATCTTAAACGCACGACGGGGTGATGGCTGGCTTGGACAATGAGCGATTTCATCGGTTGAGCAGCCTGCAATTCTCGTACTGTGGTTTTGGGACGGTCTCATGTGAGGTCAGATTGTGCAAAGAATGTTCGATGAAATCGCAAAGCCCGGAATGATCTTCTCGCCGCACCGCCTGAAAGATTTCGCGCGCTGTAAGTGAGATGGTGAATACTCTGTGGTCTCAGTGTCATGACAGTAGCCAAACGCCTCTGTGCGTTGACGGAGATCTTGGCGTAAACCTTTGTGCAGGATGTAGGAGTGTGTAATGATTTTTTGCGGTTACATGGAAAGAATCTCTGCCAGAGTCGACAAGCTCGAGGGGCATACATCGTTACGTGGAATGCTGATGTCAGTAGTGGTGTGTATTTCTATAGATTGGTGGCTGGAGAGTCTGTTCAGACGAAGAAGATGGTTCTCATGAGATGAATGCCAGGTGTTAAGCAGCAATACCATATAATCTATTGACGTGTCGTGAGGTCATACTTTCTCTTTCCAAGAGTCACAAGGTGATGTCCCAAGGGGATCCCTTTGGGACCTTAGGCAAAAGTATCAAAGAGCCCCGACGAAGTCGAGGGCGAAATCTTAAACGCACGACGGGGTCATGGCTGGCTCGGACAATGTCTGGTCTTGTCAGCTTGTCTCCTCCACGCTCCAGCTCTTAGCGCGATCGTGCTCCAGGGATTTCAGTGTCGGAGCTTGCTTCACGAGAGAAACCATGATCGAAACAATCTCACAATAAAATTCAAAACCCGCACGATCGTTCCTTGCGCGGGCGGCTGTTACTCAATATAACTCCCTTCCCCTTCCGGCCATTCTTTTATCTCTCTGCAGTCGATCCCTTGAGCGGAAATTGTCAAACCCATCCGGGGAGATCCCCAATAAGAGTTTCAAATATTAACGATAATTAATCGGAAGTTAATTCTTCCGACTAAACAAGTGAGCTATGCGACCTGTCTAAATTATGAATAAACAAAATAACTATGTGAAATTCTCAGTAAAGAAAGGTCTTTGATATGAAACGAATACTTCTCATAATGCTCGTTCTGGCGACATTCGTGTTGGGCCAACAGCTCATCTTTGCGCAGGAATCGGCAACCCCCGCGAAGGATGCTAAGAAGACAGAAATGACTGTTGCAACCAAGAACACGAAAACAGCCAAAACAAAAAAGAGTGCGAAAGCCACACACAAGATGAAGAGACACCATAAGAAGAATGTAAATCAGAAAAAAGAAGAGGCTCCCAAGAAGTAATCTCCTCATCAAAAGTGAGAATGATCAGCGGCAGAAGTATTTGCTTCTGCCGCTTTTTTTATGTCAGGGTGGAGTTACAAAAAGCAGGCGCATGCCCTTTAGCCTATGTCAAGGACTGGTCACATCTTCTCATACTTCGTCGGTTCGACGAGCGCGCCAAAACCATGCAGGTATAGATGACGCGGGGCTCCTGCCTCCTGGGAAAGGGAACATCACAAATCTTTAATAAACCCGGATTGGCAAAACAATCACGGGTATTCCTGCCTGATAAAACCTCCGTTGAATAGCAAAGACTGTGTAATTGTGCAAGGACCGGGTAACCAATGATTCCTTCCCGAAGACAAGCTGTCCACCAAAGAACAGCGCGCCGGGATACTTCTTCATAATCTCATTCGAGAGGGTCGTGATTTCTTCCACGGTGTCGATACCGATCCCAGTGACGCCCTCCGCGAAATAGCCGTTGCTGCGCATATACGTAATATACCGATCGACATCTGCTTTCACGGCTGCCTGCAGGCGCTCAACCTCCTGCGACCCTTTGAAATTGCCGGCATCGACGATCCCAACTTCCAGGAAGACATAATTCTTATAAAGGTCGCCAAAATATCTGATCGCGCTGAAGAGCGTATGCAACCCCAGGCCGTTGAATCCGTTCACCATGATCACAGCTGTTTTAAATTTCGGATTGTACTGTGCTTCCGGTCTCGGATTCTTTATGTCTTCAGGCACGATTGCTTCATCCGTCGATTTTACAACATGGACGAGATCATCAAGTCGTCGTAACATTTTCTGTGTCTGGGTGTAATGGCGTTTCACGAGGACGACGACACTCACAAGCGCGCCGGTGACAAGCAACGTGATCCATCCGCCTTCGTAAAATTTCAAAACAACAACGGAGACAAGAATGAACATCGTGAGAACGAGACCAATCCCGTTGACGATCAGTTTTTTCCACCAGCGTTTCTCCTGCTTGCGCTCAGTCCACCAATGGCGCACCATTCCCAGTTGAGAAAGAACAAACGTAATAAAGACATTAATGCTGTACAGGACAACGAGAAACCGGACCGATCCCCGGGTCGCCACCATAAGGATCAGCCCGCCGATGCCCATAATGAGTATGCCGTTCTGTGTGACAAGACGGTCGCTGAGCGTGGCAAAACGAGCCGGGAGCCACCGGTCGAGCGCCATGTTCGAGAGAATGCGCGGACCGTCGATGAACCCCGTTTGCGCCGCTACCGTCAGCAAAGCGGCCTCTGATAAGAGCGTAATCAGCACAAGCGAATAACCCCAGTCACGGTTCCATGATGCCGTGACCCGTTCGAAAAGGGTTGCATTGAGCGTCTTCCCGGTCTGAGGTACAACATTATAAAAGAGATAGGAGAACATCAGCCCGATCACGAGGAGCGCCAACGAAATTGCCATGTATCGCATCGTCCGTTTCGCCGTTTCAACTTTCGGATCGCGTAAAATTGGAAGACCATTGCTCACAGCCTCGATGCCGGTATATGTGCCTGCGCCCATGCTGTATGCACGGAGTATCAGAAGCACAACACCAAGCATACCGAGCTGCGAGACAGAATCGTGCAGTTCGATTTTCGTCGACTGGATGACGACCGGCAGGTTAAGGAGGTGTGTTCCCCACGCATAACCGATGAGGAGGAGGTGTGTCAGAATAAAAACAATGAAAATAGGTACGAGCGGCACGACCGACTCTTTTACACCACGCAAATTCAGTATGATCAGGATGAGCAAAATCAGGATGGCAAATCCGAGTCGCCCGGGATACAACGCCGGCGGCAAGAAACTGAACAGCGCATCAGCGCCGCTGGCAACCGATAGCGTGATTGTGAGAATATAGTCGATGAGGAGTGCGCATCCCGAGATCATCCCGAGATTAGGGGAAAGTAACTTGCTTGCTACAAGATAACCGCCGCCCCCGGAAGGGAAAAGCTCGATGATCTGATAATAACTCGCACTGACTATGAAGATCGTGAACGCACTTCCGATTGCAACGAACAAGCTGAGCGTCGAATGTCCCGAGAGCGCTCGAAATGCCTCTTCAGGGCCATAACTTGACGATGACATCCCATCAGCCCCTAGGGCGACCCACGCAAAGAACGCGATGAGTGAAAGCTTGTGAAAGAGCGTTTTGTCTTGTGGACTACGGGAACCACCAATAACAACTTTCCGAATCCTCTTTCCTATCCCCGGCCGCTCGTTTTCTTCCATTTTCTGCACATTGTGAAAATCAAAATCCGTGCAAATATGATGAAAGTAAACGCCAGAAGCAATTTTTCCAAAAACCTCTCAAGCTACAATCACCTGGAGCTGAAGGCAGCAGCCATCAATCAGACAGTTTTCCCGGATATGTTCCTGCTCGGGTTCAAAGGATAGGCAACGACAGCATCCGCTCGAGTGTCATCACAGGCATGGAAAGGAAGGCGCTTTTAAAAGAGTAAGAGAATACTACCAGAACACCATGATATTCCTAAGTGGCTCCGCCGCCGGATCATTATGGTTTTGCGCAGCCAAAAATTGATCGTGTGGATACTCAACAGCCGATCGCCAATGGCGTGCTCTTTCTCTACTTCCTCACTGAGGCAATTTCTCTCACCGCGTCGATCGCCGCAGTGATGTGTTCTTCGGTATTGAAGGGACCTATGCTTAAGCGGACAGTTCCGTGGATCTTGTCAGTCCCTAAGACGGCATGAACTTTGGGGGCGCATTGAAGTCCTGTACGACAGGCAATATTATGATCGACGTCAAGCATCGTGCCGACATCGGCTGCTTCCAGATTTTTAATGTTAAAGGTGAGGACGGGATTATGATTGTCTGTGCTTTCAGCACAGTAGGTAATGACATTATCGATCTCCTGGATTCCTTTCCGGAGTTTATCCCAGAGAGACATTTCTCTCCGGTGAATCGTATCGATCCCCTGATCGAGTATCCATTTCACCCCGGCGTGCAAACCCGCGACCCCAAGAAGGTTGAGGGTCCCGCACTCGAGATGGTAGGGATATTCATCCAGGTGAGTAAGTTGAGCCGAACGCACCCCGGTCCCGCCGAAGCGCGTATATTTCACGGGTGCGTGTTCCGTGACATACGAACCGCCGATCCCAGTCGGGCCTAAAAGACACTTATGTCCGGTAAAAACCGCGACATCAATCCCCATTTGCTGCATGTCGATGGGAAACGTCCCTGCCGTTTGCGTCGTATCGACAACGAAAATGACGCCAGCTTCCTTACAAATTTTTCCGATCTCGGCAACCGGCTGGATTGTCCCGATAACATTTGAGCAGTGATTCACCACAACCATTTTCGTATTTTTCCGGATTGCCTTCCGGACATCCTCGGGATGGATGTAGCCATGACCGTCGAACATGAGATGAGTGACATCGATCTTCTTGTCCATTTGAAGATGATAGAGAGGTCGAAGCACAGAATTATGTTCAAGCATCGTCGTTATCACATGATCACCCGCCTCGACGAGACCCTGGATGACCATGTTGAGGGAATCGCTCGCATTGTAACTAAATGTCAACCGGTTGGCATCGTTCCCTGCCTTGAACATCGCGGTCAGTAATTTCCGGGTATCCATCACCAGTTCTTCGGCTTCCAGGGCTGCATCAAAACCCGATCTTCCGGGACTCACGCCGCACCGCCGATAAAAGCTATTCATAAAATCGTACACGCAATCTGGCTTCGGATAGGAGGTAGCCGCATTATCGAGATAAATCATGCTGCTCATTGTTTTGTCTGCAAGAGATGGGACATTCTGTTTGTGAGTTACGTGAGAACAAGCGCATCGGCAACGATTTCGGAGAGGGTTTTTATCTGGACCCCAAGTTTAAACTTGTTATTGATTTGCATCAGTTGATCAACGCAATTATGGCAGGGAGTGACAACCACCGATGCACCGGTTCTTCGGATCTGTTCCGCTTTGATCTCCGCGATCTTCATGCGGCGTTCGTTATACTCACTCATTGCAAGTTGACCGCCCCCGCCACCGCAGCAATAATTGTCGACACCATGGGGCGTCATTTCCACGAACCTCGAAACTGCCCTCTGCAGAACATAGCGCTGTTCGTTTATTACTCCTCCCTGCCGCACCAAATTGCAGGGGTCGTGCAATGTAACAAGTTCCTGATTGAGATTCTTATCGAGCGTAATCCGACCTTCACGGAGATACTCAGCGAGAAGCTCCACAGAGGTGAGCACATCAACGGTAAAGGATTGTTCGAGATAATTGGGCGCTTCCCATCGAAATGCGCGTGAACCATGACCGCATTCTGCCAGAACGCACCGTTTGACATGCAGATTGTTCGTTTCGTCACGCAATCTCTTAGCGATGAGTGTCGCCTCGGGAGCATGTGCTGTGAAATAGGCATAATTCGTTACGTCGTACATGGCAGTTGAAAGTGTCCAGCTCTCTTTCGCGGCATAAAATATTTTTGCCATCGCGGAGATGGACATTGGGAAGAATTTCGGCTCACGGGGGTTCAAGGTGTAAAGAATTGTTTTGCCATCCTGATTGAGCGGGATAGAGGCAGCAGGGTTGTTCACTTCCGCTTTGAGTTCATCCTCAAGCCACGCCAACGTGTCAACGAATTCCTCCGTAGGGATACCCATATTGTTCCCGGTTTGAATGGCGGCGTTGACAGTGGATTGGAGGGTCGCGGGGGTATATCCCATACTCGACAGCATAGCTCTGCCGGTTTTCACAAGAAAACCGATATCCACACCGATGGCGCAGTGCATCGTACACCTTCCACACATCGTGCACGCGCCGAAAAGCTGATCAACCATTTCCGTTATTGTCGAGGCATCAAGGTCGCGCGCATTCGTCAGCCGGGGAAATAGTTTTCCCCCAACCGTACAATAACGCCGGTAGACCGACGAGACCAGGTCAACCTTGCGTGCCGGGACAAAACGCTCATCATCATGCGCGAGATAGTACATACAACTCTCTGCGCACAGACCGCAGTGGACACAGCTGTTGAGGTGGGAAAGAAGCCGGTGATCTTTCCGATCAGACAGGATTTCGAGTGCGGGCTGTATATCGGCCGGATCAGTCGCCATGCTCATCAGTTATGGCTTCTGAGCGGCCATACTCCACGCCAACCATAGAATAAACCGAGATGATACCGTGCCATGAAGAAATAGAGTGCATGCTTGAGCTTGCCGACAGGAGCATAGAACAGCAGGAGTCCGGTAACGAAAAAGTAGAGTGGCTCACCCGATTGGGTGACCAACATCGATAATGACACTAACTGAAAAATCGTGACGAGAAAGTTGGCAATGTAATCATCCGCGTTTGAAAGGGATCTTATGTTCTTCTTCAGTAACCTTTTAATGAAGATTGCGATCCCGCAGAGCACGGAGACTGAAAGCAACCCTGCCAATATCCATCGGATTGTTCCTCCCGGCACATCGCTGAAGAAATAGAACAGTGCCAGAACGAGCGATGCAAACGTCCCAATATGATAGATTACTCCGGCGGTGTATGTCGGGAGATGGAGATAGGCAGATTCTTTCCTGGCGGGATTCATTGCGCCGATGAATGAATAGGCAACCGTTGATCCCACGTTACCTTTTCGGATGGAATAATCCCGCGGCGCACCCATCCGAACCAGGCGGGCAACGTGATAGAGCAAACTCATTACACAGAGAATAAAGGCAGCCAGAACAAAGTATCGATACCAGGTCATAATAATCCGGTCCCTCAAACGCACCCGTCGGGCTTGGGGAGCCCGGCAACCCGGCAAGCGCCGCGCGCAGGACCAAGCGGGAACAGCTGGTAAATCTCTTTAAGTCTCACGCCTGTGGTTTGGCAAATCGACCGAATCATCGGCGCCATCCCCTTCTCTTCCCAGTTCTTCCGAATGAAGTTCACGATTGCCCAATGTTTTTCAGTCATCTCCGTGATGCCATCATATTTCGCGAACAGCCGGGCGACTTCTTCATTCCAAATGGAAGGGTCGGAGAGAAAACCATCGCCGTCAACCTCAAACGTTCTGCCGTCAATATTCATTGTTGCCATACCAGATCCTCAAGGTTCTCATAATCACCTTCTGAAACATCAACTAACATGCCATTTCCGGGCAGAGCAAGGAAATTCAATTACTGTACTCTCATATTCTGGATCGCAAGATTGAGAATTTTGAGGGTTTCTTTTTCAGGAAGGAGACAAGTCAAAGAAACAACGATCAACTGTCCTCTTTTTCTCGTGCATCGCCGGCCGACAACAATCACCTTGCCGGGACCAACCCTTTCAGTGAAACACGAAGAACCCGTGGTATGTAAAGATTCATTGCCTCACTCGCCTTGCGCCCATTGCAGTCATAGGTTACAACGAGCGTTTGCGTTGCAGGGTCATAGAACTGCGGATGTTCCCGGGCGCAGTAACAGGCGCAGTCCTTGGGATCCACTTTGTCAAGGGGAACCGGCTCCGGGCATTCGTAGACTGTTCGCGCCTCCGACCACGGGCCGGTGATTTCAGGTGCCGTCCGCAGCAAGATCTTATTAGAGAAGAGATTTGGCCCATACACCATTATCCACAACTTCACATCAGCGTGGTATCTCACGCTGCCTCCAATCAGGTCCCTGATCAGAATTTTTGAATCGTCCGGACGCAAACCCCGCTTCCAAACGCCGGCGCGGGAAAAATACTCAATGTTGCCTGCAGGTTCTTCCAGTTTATCGAGACGAAGGCGGGTGAGGTATGCCTTCTGCGCTTCCCGCCCCATGAATGCATAGAGGTACGTGCTGTCCCTCGTGATTGCAGCGTTGCACGTGTTTGGGTCAAAGACCGACGACCAGGGAATGAGCTGGATATTCCAATGATCGGGCGTTGCATTACGGACATTAAGTACTTTCGCAAGCGCCATCCCCATCGGCAAGAAATTGAACATGTCTTCAGGATCGCCTCCCTCCTTCGTTCCGATCTTGTGGAGAATGACAAACAATGTATCCTCCACCATAAACGCCTCATTCGGCCAATAGAGATAACGGTCTGTGTGGGACCCGAAGATCGGTTCCGGATGGTCGGTGTACTGATTTCTCCAGTAATATTTGATACTCCAGTTATTGCCGGAATCACAGGTTGAGACCCCAATTGTGCTCGAAACCATGCCGGCGTGTTGGCGCGTCTGGTCATCGCGCCCGCCCACATACGTGTCCGAAAAAATCCAGAGAGTCTTTGTCGGAGAGAGTGCCACCGACAGGTCGCCATCGCCACCGAGCCATCCGTCGATGATGGGAAATGCCGGCTTGCAGGATGAACCTGAAAGTCCTGAAATATTTGGCGCGGCAGCTTCCGAGGCCATATTGATCTTATCCTGGGACTCCGTAAAAGAGCTGGCATTTGATTGCCGATAGAACTGTATCGGAGCATCACAAAACCCGCTTTCCCTATAATGAGCTGAAACAAGTTCCTTCATCTCATCCGGCGTACCGGTAAGAAGCAGCATCTTCCCGTACCAGGAGTGAGGAATGGCGATACGTTCCTTCTTGATCTCTTTCAGAAACCAACGGTAGTTCATTCCGGCGCATGACAATGTATCGTTCTTGAGACGCACGAGAAAGAAACTGTGTGACACAACCCGGTGCTCCAGTGCAAAACCCGTTTCATGTTGATTGGAGTACACGGGCATCACATCAAGCCAGAGAGCATTGCCGAGTCGTACAAATGCCGCCTCGAACTTCGAGGCTGTCTCCCCTTCCGAATCGACGAGTGTGTAAAAATTGTCACCCGCGGCAGAGAGCGACAGGGTCAGTCCCCAATCGAGCGCTCTCCAGCTTCCCATAATCTGAGGCATGAGAACGGGATCTTTCTCTTGAAACATTGGATGGAGAGAGTGCACCTCTTGAGCGACGCCTGGTCTATTACCGAATATTCCGGCGATGAGCGATATAGCCAATGTGAGACGTCTCATATCCAGACCTTTCTTCCTACCGCACAGACGACCCGCATGGTATGCCGGTCGTTCGATGCATTTCGAGGCGCATTGCAGAAAACTACTCCAAAAAGTTTTCAGATGGTAAGGAGAAATTGTGAGATAATCAACGGGATTCAGGAAAGAATCCCCACCCCGGTTCAGAGACTCTTTCTCATGTGATATATTGGTCAGTGAGAATAGTATTTTTGTCGACCGGTCAAAAATCAGAACAACGCGACCGGCCGGTGGTTACGATTCTGAGGTTTATGGTGCGAAGGGAAAACGGCGAATAGGTCACTTGCCACCAATCCGTTCTCGGAATTTTTTCAAAACGCCTGGTGCTCTGTACGGGAAATGATCTCGTCCTGGAGTGTTTTGGATAAATCATTGAAATAGTCGCTGTAGCCTGCAACCCGGACGATCAGATCACGATATTGTTCAGGGTTCAACTGTGCATCGCGCAGCATCTGGGCACTTACGACATTGAATTGTATGTGATGTCCTCCAAGGGCAAAATAGGAGCGAATAAGATGGGTGAGATTATTGACTCCCTTATCACCTTCGAGAAGCGATGGGGTAAATTTCTGATTCAACAAGGTTCCGCCGGTACGTTTGTGATCCATTTTCCCGGCAGATTTTAGAACCGCAGTGGGACCTTTTCGATCAGCCCCCTGAACAGGGGAGATACCTTCCGAGAGCGGCGTCCAGGCATTGCGGCCATCGGGCAAGGCTCCGGTGACAGAACCGAAATAGATATGGCACGTTGTGGGAAGAAAGTTCGCACGGTAACAGCCGCCCTTGGTATTGGGACGACCGTCAACCTCCTTGAAGTATGATTCAAATACTTCCAGCATAAGGGCATCGGCATAGTCATCATCGTTGCCATATTTGGGTGACTTGTTCCGGAACATCAGTCGTGTTCTTTCCGATCCCTCAAAATCTGCGGCCAGGGCGCGCAGTAATTCCTTCATCGAAATTTTTTTCTGGTCGTAAACATTATACTTGATTGATGCAAGACAATCAGTCATCGTTCCCAGACCAACACCCTGGATATAGGTTGTGTTGTAGCGTGCACCTCCGGCATTATAGTCTTTCCCCTTTGCAATGCAATCGTCTATGAGTGTCGAGAGAAATGGGACAGGCATGGCTGTTGCGAAGATTTGCTCGATCACCTGATTTCCATGCACTTTGACCTCGACAAAGTGATATAGCTGTTTCTTGTAGGCATCCAGGAGCTCGTCGAACGATGCAAAATTCTCGGGATTGCCGCTGTCGATGCCGATTTTCCTGCCGGTTCTTGGATCCATTCCGTCGTTGAGAGTGATCTCGAGAACCTTCGGCATATTGAAATAGCCGGTCAGAATATAACTCTCCTTGCCAAATGCTCCTGTCTCGACGCAGCCGCTTGTACCGCCATCGCGGGCGTCTTCGATTGTCTTTCCCTGGCGGAGCAATTCCATGACAATCGCATCGGCGTTAAAGACCGAAGGCTGTCCCCATCCTTTTCGAATAATTCTGACAGCCCGCTGTATGAATTCGTCGGGGGTATTCGCACTGACCTGGATGTTGGAACTTGGCTGCACCAGCCGCATTTCATCAATAACATCCAGTATAAGGTACGTCAGCTCATTCACCCCGCTGTCTCCGTTCGTACGTAAACCGCCGGTATTAATGTTGGCAAAATCGGTATAGGTCGAACTTTCTGCAGCGGTAACCCCGACCTTGGGTGGCGCCGGCTGGTTGTTGAATTTTATCCAGAAACAATGGAGTAGTTCGCGCGCCTGCTCCTTCGTCAGTATTCCCCGGTCAAGGTCTTGCTTATAGAAAGGATACAAATGCTGATCGAGCCGACCCGGATTGAAAGCATCCCAGGGATTCAATTCAGTGATGACTCCAAGATGAACGAACCAGTACGCCTGCAGTGCTTCCCAGAAGTTTCTCGGAGCATGAGCAGGAACGCGGCGGCAAACCGCAGCAAGAGTATTGAGCTCCGCCTTGCGGATCGGGTCGGTTTCTTTCTGTTCGAGCTTCTCAACCTCGTCAGCATAACGATGTGCAAGTGTGATGACGGCGTCGATTGCCACGGTCATCGCCTTCAGTTCCTCTTCTTTATGGGCCGCCTCCGCATCATGCTCATAGTCAAGCGTATTCAGATGAGACGTAATACCGGCTTTGAAATCAAGGAGGCCGCACCTGTATATTTTCCCATCGAGGACGGTATGGCCGGGAGCCCGCTGCTCCATGAATTCTGTAAAAACCCCCGCATCGTAACAGGCTTTCCATTCATCAGTCATTGCTTCAAAAATCTTTTCACGGATCGATTTCCCTTTCCAGAAAGGGATGAACGTACTGGCGTACAATTCACGTGTCTTTTCGTCAACCCTGAAAGGTACCTTTTCCCTAGAATTGAGAATGTCCAGATCTGCGAGACTATGACAGCAAAGCTCGGGATAGGTGTAGGTCGCCTTTGGTGACGGACCTCGCTCGCCGACGATCAATTCGCCTTCATTAATGCGCAGAGTCTTTCGTTCCATGATGTGTTTCAGGGTTAATGCCCGGCGCATCGGCACTGAAACGGCGTCGCATGTACGGTATACCTCCATAACCAATTCGCCCCGTTCAGTGGAAATGTGAGGTACAGCATTGAGACTTTGCTCGCGTAATTTTCTGACCCGCTCCGTCATAATCTATCCTCCAATTGCAACAACCGGAATGGTGCGGCGGAGTATCGCCGCCAGCAGATCAAGTTTATCCTGCGGCGGCGGTTTCATGAACTTCATGGAATATGGAATTCCCAACCGCCGGTATTTTTCCGTGGCAGTCTGATGATACGCTAACAGATCCACTTCGCTGACAGCACCAAGCCGGTGAACGAAACTTCCGATTGCGCTGATGCTTTCTTCATTATCGTTGACACCGGGAATAATCGGCACCCGGACGATGACCATTTTCTTCCATTCGGCAAGGAGCCACAGGTTTTCCAGGATCCGGCGATTTGATATGCCGGTAAATTGTCGATGAATCTGATCATCCATTGTTTTGAGATCGTAAAGAAACAAATCCGTGTTCTCAGCGACTCTTTCGAGAACATCGGACGGGGCGTAACCGGATGTGTCGACGGCTGTCGGGATATTTTCCTCTTTGCATCGTTGCAGTAAGGAGCAAAGAAACTCATGCTGCATCAGCGGTTCCCCGCCGGAGAACGTGACTCCGCCATCTGAATTGACATAGAAAACAATATCTCTCCTGATTTCGGAAAGCACATCTTCGATTGTCATCTCCCTTCCAATCAGGGTTCGTGCTTCCGAGACACAGACATCAACACAATCGCCGCACACCTGGCACAGGTCACGAACCGTGACGTACGAACCATCTTCGTGCACAATCGCATGATTTGTGCAGACGGAAAAACATTCACCACACTGAATACAGCGGTCCGGGCGAAGGGCGATTTGCAGCGAACGCGAGAATGTCTCGGGATTGTGGCACCAGCGACACCGCAATGGACAACCTTTCAGGAAGACCGTTGTACGAATTCCTGGTCCGTCATTCACAGAAAACCGCTGGATATTGGAAACTATGCCGACGATGTTTATATCTCCCTTTTCCGTAATTTACGGCTCTTCTGATCAACAGGCAAACACAACCGCTCAGGGTGATGTTCGACCGGCACCCGCAAATTGCACATTCAGGTGATCTCATTGGAGGCCATTTTCGGTTATTTATATTCTCAGCACTTCCATGCTTGTCGCATGGGTATCGCTTCCGGCAAAGCTGATCCTGACGATCGCAGGAACTCCTGTCATCCTGAACTCGTGAGGCGCAAGTGATGAAAGGATTGTCTCTGCACCCGCCACCCTCATATACATAAGCTTATTGAGACTCATGAAAGCCTGCCGGCCGGTCTGCGGGAAATGCGGGGGAAGTTGAGGATTTTCAAAAAGATGCGAGGGCCGATTGAAACCGCTTCGTTCGCTCGTATGGTAT
>JAWOMQ010000160.1:0-13560 GCA_033852415.1 Bacteroidota bacterium | reverse complement strand
TATTCAAGACTGCTAGCAGTGCTTCGAGCTGGCGGAGATACTTATCCGTGCGCCATTGTTTGGCGAGCTCGACAGCGGCACGGAGCAGGTTTCCGTGGTACTTCTGGAGATGATCTTCGAAGCGTTCAAAGAGCGTGAAGGCGTCTGCTGCAGCACCGGCAAAACCCGCAAGAACGGTGTTGTTGTACATTTTGCGCACTTTGCGTGCGCTGTGCTTCATAATGGCATTATTGACAGTGACCTGTCCATCACTTCCCAGCGCAGTACGCCCCTTGAAGGTTAGACCGATGACCGTGGTAGAATGAATGATTGTCGGATTATCCATGTTCAGATAGTCAGATTTTTCTGCGCAAGCGGGCAACCGGAATATGCATCGCCTCACGGTACTTCGCAACAGTCCGACGCGCAATGTTCAAGCCGCGGTTGTTAAGAATCTCCGCAATTCTATCGTCGCTCAGGGGTCGGTTCGGGTCTTCTTTCTCAATAATATCTCTAATCATCAACTTGACCTCTTTGTTCGACACCTCCTCGCCGGACTGGGTTGTCAGCTTATCGCTGAAAAAATGTCGCAACTCGAACACGCCGTATTCCGTCTGCACATATTTCCCGTTCACGACCCTGCTGATCGTGGAGATATCCATCCCGACGATCTCGGCGATATCCTTATAGATCATGGGCCGCAGATGCTCACCGGTTTCAAAGAACGTCCTCTGTTTCTCGAGGATGGTTCTCATAACCCGCATCATGGTATCACGGCGCTGATTGATCGAATTTATAAACCACTTGGCAGCTTCAAACCTTTTCCGGATGAAATCTCTGACGCCGTCTGCAGCCGCCCCTTTCTGCCTTCGAGACATCAACTCTTTGTAGGCCTTGTTTATCCGAAGCGGCGGAACATTCCTGTCATTCAGCGTGATGAGGAACCCATCATCGGTCCGCTCAACGATAAAATCCGGTACGATATAGTTCTGATGGGGTGTGAATTCCCCTTCACCGGGTTTGGGATTTAGTTTCTGAATAAGTTCGATAACGGGCCGGAGCCGGTCCAGATCTATCTCAAGCTTCTTTGCGAGTTCTTCGTAGTGCTTCATCGCGAAATCCTCAAAAAACTCGGAAAGGATACGGAAGGCTTGCTGCTTGAGAAGAGGCGGGTATTCTCCCATCTCCAGTTGGATGATCAGGCATTCCTGAAGAGTTCTCGCGCCAATGCCCGGAGGATCGAGGTGTTGAATCATCTTCAGGATTTCTTCTGCGCGGGCGATGCTGATCGTGAGATTCTGTGCGAGATTGAGATCCTGAACTATGAGCTGAAGATCCCGCCGGAGATAACCATCCTCATCGATGTTTCCAATGATTTCATCTGCGAGAATCCGGTCGCTATCGTCTAACTCCAGCATCCCGATCTGGTCGTGCAGGCGTTGAATCAGCGTAAGCTCGGCGGGCTGCGGAAATTCGTCTCGCTCTTCATCATCGTGTCTGATCTGCGTCGCCTTATATCCGTCAAGCTCGTCGTTCATAAAATCTTCGAAGGTGTAGTTATCCTCGTCGGAATTGTTCTCCTTCGAATCAACCTTCTGTTCCCCGTTGCTCGGCTCGGGTTCTTCGTCAGGCTTAACCTCATCCAGGTCCTGAGTCATTTCAATTTCATCACTCTCTTCGAGCAAAGGGTTCATTTCAAGCTCGGCCTTGATCCGTTGCTCCAGAGAAAGAAGTGGCAACTGCAGCAACTGCAGGTACTGCACCTGCTGTGGGGTAAGCTTTTGCTGGAGTGTCTGTCGTTGTGTAAGATTTAGCATGAATGACTAACGGACAAGTTTGAGCGGCGATTCCGTTCCTCAGGCTGTGATTCCATCACTTTTTTAAGCTCAGCGACCCATTGGGCACCGAATGCCCGTTGCAGGGACTCGTGGAGAAAACCAACAAGCGATACGCCGCTTGAAACACCATTCGATTCAGCCGAGTGGCATTCTTCGAGCGGCTCATACCGAAGGGTCGTGGGGGCACTGGTTCTGATTCGAATCGGAAAAAGGTGACACGATTGCGGTTTGCGCCAGGATGTTTCTCTATTAAGATATGCCCGCTCAAAAGCGCATTTCGCAATCTTCCCTTCATAGCAGACAAACACACACGCGCGTTGACCTACGCAGACCGTGGCGTAGTTTCCTGGCGTTCCTTCGACCATTCCCTTCGTTTCTATCACTGCAAGATGTTCCGGCGGTAGGTATTTCTTAATTGACGGGTATGCCTCAATAATCGAATCGACTTCATCATCGGCCAACGGTGCTCCGCGTCCGCCGGGGATTGTGCAGCACGCGCCCTGGCATCGTCCAAGATCACATGCAAAGTGTCTTTGCAGGATGCTCTCTTCGAGCGCTATTTCGTCAATGACGATCATTGTTGTTGCGATAAAATACAAAAGTTTTATGAAAGACAAAAATTCTTCGTGATTAGCGTTACGCGACATTTAGCAGAAGACGCGGCACATCGGGACAACGTGTGCTGAATTCAAATCCTCGTAAAGCGTTTTCCGGGATATTGTTTCACGAGGCCTTTGAATTCCATACTCAGAAGTGAGACAAGGGCGTCCGCAATTGCACTCCCCGACTTCTCTGCGACCTGATCGATGTGTAACGGTACCTCAGATAGACAGTCATAGATACTTCTTTCAAACAGCGTCATTTCCGGAGTGGGTCGTTCGAAGCCCGATCCCGATTTCAGCAGAGGTCTGAGAGGATGAGAGAGTTCGACGAGGACATCATCGATGCTCTCTATCAGTTTTGCTCTTCCCTCTTTAATCAAAGCGTGGCAACCCCGGCTGCGCCTGCTGGTGACACAACCTGGAATGGCAAAGACCTCGCGGTTCTGATCAAGAGCGCTCGTGGCCGTGATCATAGCTCCCCCCGTTATGTCGGTTTCAACAACTATCGTGCCAAGCGACAGACCGCTGATGACTCTGTTCCTGCGGGGGAAATTGGTGGCATCGGGCTTGGCACCCATCCCGTACTCGGTAATAATCGCTCCTCGCGATGGAATTCTGTGATAGAGTGTCTTGTTCTCGGGAGGATAGACGATGTCGAGCCCGGAACCAGTGACCGCAATCGTCCTCCCGCCTGTGCGAATGGCATGGGAGTGGGCGACCGTGTCAATGCCGCGCGCCAGACCGCTCACAACGGTTATTCCCACGCGAGACAATTCGGATGCCAACTGCTCAACCATTCCGATCCCGTACTCCGTTGGATCACGCGTTCCCACAACCGCTAAAGCATACTTATCTTCCGCCCGCAACTCACCTAAGAGGTAAAAATATAGCGGTGGGTCATAGATTCGCTTAAGGTGCTCAGGATACATAGCATCCCAAAATGTCACGATGATGCCGTTCACATTATTCAGCCGTGACAACTGTTTCTCGGCGAAGTGTTCCGCGTCGAATCGGATGGGGTCTTTCAGCGAACGAATGATTGTCGCCGCAAGCTTCCTGCTAAACCCCGGTATCGCGGCAATCTCCCTGGCCGAAGCCCGCAACACTTCAGCAGTATCGCGGAAGTGAGAGACAAGCATGCGAATGCGGTTTGGACCGAGTTGGGGAATCTGCGACAGGACTAACAGGTCAAATACTGAAACCATAATCTCCTCCCTTATTTTTCACATCGTGCGAAAACCTCCCGGTGACCTCTCGTCACTCCCTGAGAGCGACATCCAGATCATCAACAACAGCAACAACAACTGAATGAACAGGAATTTTCTTGTCTTCAAAGACCTGGGCTGCACCCTGTCCTTCCTGAATAACAAGCACAGTATCCCCGACTCCCGCATCGACCGAATCGAGTGCAATAATATCTTTCCCGATGAAATTACCCTCAAGATCGACAGGTTGAACAATAAGATGTTTCTTATCCTTCAAATGTTCATTTTTTTGAGTTGCGACAAGCGTCCCAATGACCTTACAAAGAATCACCGAATCACCTCATATGAAAATGATTCTGAATTTCCTTTACAAGACTTTCTGCTTCCTCTTTCGTCCGCGCTTCCGCAATCACCCGCAGGATCGGTTCGGTGTTCGACAAACGCAAATGCACCCACGAGCGGTCGAAATCGATTTTCAGACCGTCCTCTGTATTGATCCGGCTCTTCCCCGCGTACTGCGACTGAAGTCCCTGCAACACACCGTCGACCAGTGCATAATCGACAGGGAAATTCGATTTGATAATGGAATACGAGGGGAGGTGAGAGCGTAATTCCGACATTGTTCCACCGGAATCGACCAGGAGTTGAAGAATCAGGCCGATTCCGACGATGGCGTCCCGCCCATAATGCACGGCGGGTAAAATCACCCCACCGCTCCCTTCGCCGCCGACGATCGCCCGAACTTCTTTCATCTTTGAGGAGACATTAATCTCACCAACAGGAGTACGGATCACGTTGGCGCCAAATTCTTCGGCGACATCCTCGACAGCCCGCGTCGTAGAGAGGTTAACGACGACCTGTTGCGGTACTGTTCCGTTCCCCTGCGTTTTCGCCAAAATAAATTTTATCGCTGACGTCACCGTGTATTCTTCACCGAAGGGCTCGCCTTGTTCTGTGATAAGGACAAGGCGGTCGACATCAGGGTCGACTACAATCCCGAGATCCGCGTGTTCCTCCCGCACGCGCTGTGAGAGTGCCCCGAGATTTGACGGCACCGGCTCCGGTAGCCGGGTGAAAACGCCGCTCACATCACAATTCACTTCCACTACCTCACACCCAAATTCCCGGAGTAATTTTGGCACAATGACCCCTCCCGCCGCATTAATGCAATCTGCGACAACTTTAAAATGTCGCTGACGGATGGAAGGAACCGAGAGAAACGGAAGGCTCATCACCATATCGATGTGTTGGCGGATAAAGGATTCATCGATGAGGTGCCTTCCAATCTCGTTCCATCGCACGTACGTGCCGGAGCTCTCCTTGACAATCGAGGAGAGGATCTTGTTTTCTTTGGTATTCAGAAAGAGACCTGATTTGCCGATGAACTTCAAACCATTCCATTCAATTGGATTGTGGCTGGCGGTGATCGCTATGCCACCATCAGCATGAAGCTGTTCCACGGCAATACCAATCGTGGGTGTGGGCGCGATTCCGAGCTCCACCACGTCGCTCCCCGTTGCCATGAGTGTCGAGACCACCAAATCGCTCAGAAACCCGCCGGTTTGTCTGCCGTCGCGACCGACGACAATCCTGCCAAAGCGGCTGAATTCGGCAAAGGCTGAGGTATATTTCACGATCACATCAGGAGTCAGGCTGTCTCCGACGATCCCGCGTACCCCCGATATGCTTACCATCAATGGCATTATCGACATTCGGTTCAATTCGTCGATGAATTTAGCAAAGAAGCGTCAGATAAGCAAGGTGTCATTGGCATTCGTGCAAGGGGCCGGTCCCTGTTGCCTCATGTAAGTTTCTACTCAAGAGGGTCTTGAATTTCTAAAGTATTTTATGTAAGTTTTTCTGGGTTTTCAACTTCATTCCTGATTAGAGCATATGTTGAGCGAGTCTCAGAAGCGCATTCTGCTTGATACGGCTCGCGGGGCAATTCGGGCCGCTGTGCGTGGCATGTCCGGCTTTCAGCATCAAGTAACAGACACTCTGCTTCTCTCCCCCGGCGCGGCTTTTGTCACTCTCCGGATTGAAGGAGAACTGCGTGGTTGCATCGGATACATCGAACCAATACGGCCTCTTATTGAAACGATTGAAGAGGTCGCAGTCAAGGCGGCAACGGAAGATTTCAGGTTTACTCCAGTCGAGGAATCTGAATTACCCCACATTTCGATCGAGATCTCAGTATTATCCCGTCTTGAACAGGTGACTGATATCCAGGAAATTGAAGTTGGAAAACACGGATTACTAATCGAGGCGAACAATTCCCGCGGATTACTTCTGCCTCAGGTTGCGTCTGAACAGGGTTGGGATCGTGAAACATTCCTGAACCAGACCGCCCGCAAAGCAGGATTGCCCTCCGCGATGTGGAGAAATCCACAGGCAAAGATATTCAAATTCTCTGCTGAGATATTCAACGACACCGAGTTGATTCCCACACCCGGACATTGAGACCAGTGAAATCGTACTCGCATCCGCGGGAGGCCGCAGTTGCCGGGATGTTCTATCCCCGTTCCGCCCACGAACTCAAGGAAAATATCAAACAACTCTTCTCCCAGGTTCCTCCTGGATCATCCAAAGGCAGGCTTTGCGGACTCGTGATCCCTCATGCCGGATATATGTATTCCGGACTGACCGCAGCATACGGTTACAGCCAGGTTGCCAAAATGAGGTTCGACGCAGTGATCATCATTTCTCCGAGTCATCGGGAATATTTTGACGGGATTTCAATCTATGACGGGAGTGCTTACCAAACGCCCCTTGGGACAATACAGGTCGATGCCCAGATCCGCGATCTCCTTGTCGGTAATCAAAAACACATCAGCGCTGATATCGTTGGGCACAGGGAAGAGCACGCAGTCGAAGTCCATCTGCCGTTTCTTCAGTATCTTCAATGCACAGAAAAATTCCTACCTGTGGTCATGGGGGATCAAAGATCGGAGTATTGCGCTGCACTCGCAATGCAACTTGCGGATGTTCTTCACAATCGCAACTGTCTGATCATCGCCAGCAGCGACTTGTCGCACTATCATTCCTACGATGAGGCAAACGCGCTGGATCAGGTGACCATCGACGATATTGCAGAGTTCGATTTCGCAAAACTCACCAAAGATCTTGAGTCCGGAAGAACCGAGGCATGTGGTGGGGGTCCGATCACTGTCATGCTCCAAACAGCTCGTCTCCTTGGCGCGACTGAGGCTCGCATATTTCATCATTGCAATTCAGGCGACATCACTGGCGAGCGCGATGCAGTGGTCGGTTATCTTTCCGCAGGTGTCTTTTTCCTTCCTTGAACAGTTATGCCATCACCTCTGAAAGTCTCGATTATCGGGACCGGCACCGTTGGTTCCGTCATAGCAATGGCTCTCTTTAAGAAAGGATACCCGATAGCGTCTCTGATCAATCGGACGGGGGCCCCCGCGAAACTTCTGGCCAAACGAGTCCGGTGTACCAGGGTTTCGACAGTCGCGGATGACATCGCCAGAGAAACCAGGATTCTCTGCATTGCCGTCAGTGACGACGCGATACTCCCCATTGTTGAACAGCTCCAACGCTTAAAATCAGTTAATTACAAACAAATGTTTATCATTCACTTTTCTGGGGTTCACACGACCGCTCTGCTCCAACCCCTGAAACGAAGGGGCGCGATAGTTGCCAGCATCCACCCTGTTCAATCGTTTCCAAGAAATACTCCGTTACACCGGAACCTTCCGCTCTTGCGCGGGTGTTATTACGGAATCGAGGGAGACGACACCGCACTGACCCGTGCAGAGAAATTTGTCGCTGATCTTGGAGGAAAAACGATTGTCATTTCACGCGAACTCAAACCGCTGTATCATGCGACGTGCGTCTTCGCGTCCAACTACTTTGTCGTCCTGATCAACGCGATTAAGGAACTCGCTGCCTCTGCTAAGATTTATCTCTCATGGACAGAAATCTTCGGTCCGCTTATGACTTCCTCAATGCGGCATGCCATCGACATAGGTCCGGCTGCCGCTCTCACGGGTCCAATGGTGCGACGGGACATTACAACCCTCCGAACACATGTGAAATCCCTTGATCAGGCCGCACCGCAGCTCGTGCCGCTTTATATTATCTGTGCAATTGAAGCCGCGCGGATTCTCAAACAATCCGGCCGGATGTCCCAAGAAGAATATAGTGGCATCCTGAAAGAATTGAAAAACACCCTCCACACAACAACCAAATGACGAGGTAAAAAAGTGAAAGCACTCATAGCTAGCGGCGGGCGTGGTACGAGACTCCGTCCGCTGACGCACACGCAGAACAAACACCTCATCCCCATCGCGAACAAGCCGATTCTCCACTATGCAATCGAAGCAGCCGTCGATGCTGGTATTAAGCAAATAGGCATCATTCACAACGCCGAGAGTAACGAAGTCCCGAAAGCAATCGGAAATGGAAAACGATGGGGCGTGAGGATCACGTATATTCCTCAGAAGGATCCCCTCGGACTTGCGCATGTTGTCAAGATTTCCCAGAAGTTTATCGGAAAAGACAATTTTATTTTCTACCTCGGGGATAACATGGTTGTGGGAGGCGTGAAACGATTCATTGATGAATTCCAGAGGAGTGGTTGCAACTGCTTCCTCACGCTGGCCAAAGTGAAGGACCCGGAGCGTTTCGGAGTCCCGGTAATAAAACACGAACGAATCGTCCGCGTCGAAGAGAAACCTGCAAAACCCAGGAGCGAATTCGCCGTCGCAGGAATCTATATCTACGATTCTCATATCTTTGAAGCCGTGAGAAAGATTAAACCAAGTCCGCGGGGTGAGTACGAAATCTCCGACGCCCATTCTTATCTGATCGATAAAGGGTATAAAGTCGGTTATAGTGAGATAACAGGATGGTGGAAAGACACCGGGAAACCCTCGGATCTGCTCGAAGCGAACCGACTTGTGCTCGATAACATACAACCCAATATCAAAGGAGATATCGATAAGCTGTCAAATGTGGTAGGAAAGGTTATCCTCGAAAAAGGGGCGAAGATCATTAATAGTGTCGTGCGCGGACCCGCCATCATCGGGGAAGGGGCAGTCATCGAAAACAGCTATGTGGGCCCCTTTACTTCGATCGGGAATCACACTGTCATTAAAAACTCAGAGGTGGAGTATAGTATTGTATTGAGAGATTGCAAGGTGACGAGCGTTAAAATCCGGATTGAAGGGAGTATATTGGGGAATGATGTGGAAATTGTGGAAGCGAGTGGGAAACCGCTCGTGCACCGGTTTATGATTGGGGATCAATCACGAGTGGAGGTTGCATAAATGCGATTGCTCTTTTTCTCAAGCTTCTCTCTTCGATTATGGTATATTCATAACCAGTCCACAAACATGCGGTGACATCGTCTATGGAGACATTGCTTATAGAAACAAAGAACCGGATTACCACGATTACAATCAATCGGCCTGAAAAGCTCAACGCGCTCAACGTTCAGTGTAAGGAGGAGCTCCGGGAGGTCTTCTCCAGCTTGAAAAGTAACCCTCAGACTGATGTGGTCATTGTAACGGGCATCGGCGATAAGGCATTTGTCGCCGGAACGGATATCGGGGAGCTTGAAGCTCTCAACCAGGAAACGGGTAAGGAGTTTGCCAGCAATGGACAGGCGGTATTCGATCTCATCCAGCACCTCGGCAAACCAGTAATCGCTGCGATCAACGGCTATGCGCTCGGCGGCGGCTGTGAACTTGCACTCGCCTGCCACATCCGCATTGCCTCAGAAAATGCGAAATTCGGCCAGCCGGAAGTCAACCTCGGCATCATCCCGGGCTACGGAGGCACCCAACGCCTCACAAGGCTCATCGGGGTCGGAAAAGCGATGGAGATGATCTTGATTGGCAACCCGATAACAGCAAATGAAGCTTTGAGGATTGGATTGGTTAACGCGGTCGTTCCGCCCGGAGATCTCACCAGTACGGTGGAAAAAATTGCACAAGCGATTCTGGGAAAAGGACAACTCGCTATCAGGATGGCGATTAAAGCCATCAACGCCGCACTCGAAAAACCTCTCAGCGAAGGACTCGGTATCGAGGCTTCGCTATTTGGGGAATGCTGCAGCACGCACGATTTCAGGGAAGGAGTCAGAGCTTTCCTTGAAAAACGGAAACCGAAATTCAGAGGCGACTGATGAAAAGTGGCCTTACCAGTCCTGCGATTCTTGTGAGAATATCGTTGTCATTCATCCTGGCAGCCGTCGCTATTGGAATGTTCATCATGACCCACAAGAGTTCTCCGCCATCTCCAGATCAGGAAACAGAACCCGTTGAAGATCTGGGCAAGATCGCGGCAATGGCGGTAGATGTTGACCGCCAGGTGGATACAGTTCTCTCCCATCTCGGGATCGAAAATGGTTGGATTAAGAAGAGACAACTAGCGCTCCCCAACACAACACTTCAGCGAACTGAACGGCGTATCGCGATCCCACGGGATATCGTACCAGTCCTGGTCAACCAGGCACTCAACAAAATGGCGAAAACATTTCAGGGCCGGGCGGTCGCATCCGAAAACACTAAAGAGAATACGGTAACAATCCACATTGAAATCAGAGGCGTAATAATTCAAACAATCATTCTCAAACCGGAACCCGGCTTGGAGCATTCATTCAGGAGGATCCCTCCTTCAAGGGTCTGACGTCCATCCAAATCGATCCACATCGTTGGCGCATTCCAAAGGGTCTTGAAAGGATTCGGCAGTAAAGAGATGATCCGCGACGGCGCAGAGCCGCTGCTAACTGCGTGGAAGTGGACTTTATTTTACCTCGAACCTCTGTAATTGTTAAGTGAGTTTCTGAACACTACCATGAGATACGCGCAACCTTTTCAAAAGGAAATCAAATCGATAGGTGACCAACTTTTGGCAATTTCAGTTAAAAGACTTATTATTGATGATTATTTTATTAGAAACAAGGATCTCATCTTTCATATTTATGGCAAAAGCATCAGTCAGGAACGATTCTCAATTAATGGAAAAACTGGTTTCCCTGTGCAAGAGGCGCGGTTTTGTGTTTCAGTCATCAGAAATCTACGGCGGCCTTAACGGAGCGTGGGATTATGGACCGCTGGGCGTTGAACTGCTTCGAAACATTAAGACCGAGTGGTGGAACGATATGACCCGGCGTGAAAACATCGAAGGGATCGATGCGGCAATCCTCATGCATCCACGGACATGGGAAGCTTCAGGTCATGTCGAGAATTTCACAGACCCGATGGTCGATTGCAAGCAGTGTAAGGCGAGATATCGACTCGACATATTGTTTGAGGATCTTTCTCTTAAGAAACAAAAGGATGTACTGCGGCAGCTTAAACCCCAACAGTTCGAAGGACAGCAGAAGGACGAGGTTATCGTTTCGGAATTCAAGAAGCTGAGTGACTCATCCTCGTCGGAAATCCTTCGCGTTCTGAGCTGTCCTTCGTGCGGGAACAAGGGTACTTTCACTGAGGCACGGAAATTCAACCTCATGTTCAAGACGTTTGTCGGACCGGTCGAAGATTCGAGCGCAGTCGTGTACCTGCGACCCGAAACTGCGCAGGGAATCTTCGTCAACTTCCTCAATGTCCAGTCTGCCTCCCGCCAGAAATTGCCGTTCGGTATTGCGCAGATCGGGAAGGCCTTCCGGAATGAGATAAACACGAAGAACTTCCTTTTCCGGACGCGTGAATTCGAACAGATGGAGATGCAGTTCTTTGTAAAACCCGGAACCGACGTACAATGGTTTGAATACTGGCGTGAACAGCGGATGAACTGGTTCATAAACCTCGGCATGCCCAAAGACCGGATGCAGTGGCATCAGCATGAGCCGGGGAAACTCGCCCATTACGCAAAAGACGCATACGACATCGAATTCGATTTCCCGTTTGGGTGGGGCGAGATCGAAGGAGTTCATAACCGGACTGACTACGACCTCTCGCGACATGAAGAGTATTCCGGTAAGACGATGAGGTACTTTGATGATGAAACAAAGGAAAAATTCACTCCCTACATTATAGAAACATCGGCGGGCGCAAGCCGCTCGTTTATGGCATTTCTTGTGAACGCCTATATGGAGGAAGAAGCGCCAACCGCTGAAGGAACGATGGAGACACGGGTCGTGATGAAATTTCACCCGAAACTTGCGCCAAACAAGGTGGCTGTTTTCCCCCTTGTGAACCGGGACGGCATGCCCGAAATTGCCCGCAAAATCACTGAAGAACTTCGTCCTTCGCTTAAACCATTCTACGATGACAGCGGCGCCGTCGGCAGACGCTACAGGAGGCAGGATGAGATCGGTACGCCGTTCTGCGTCACAGTCGATTCCCAAACCCTTCAGGATCAAACCGTTACGATCCGGGATCGCGACACCATGAGGCAGGAACGGATTGCGAGTGAGAAAATCCTTTCGTATCTTTTGGGGAAGATCAATCCAAACGCATAACCTATCATTTACAAAGGAGAACGATTATGAGCGGAAAATTCATTCTTATCTGTCTCCTCTCCCTGGCGATAATTCTTATGGGCTGCTCTGCAAGCAACACCCTCAAAGGTGGGGCCATTGGGGCTGGCGCAGGAGCGGTTGTAGGCGGTCTTATCGGTAAAGCGACCGGAAACACTGCGATGGGAGCAATTCTTGGTGCTGCCATTGGTGGATCGGCTGGCGCGTTGATTGGCCACTATATGGACAAGCAGGCCGAGGAAATGAAACAGGATCTGAAAGATGCGAAAATCGAACGGGTCGGCGAAGGGATCAAAATTACTTTTGCATCGGGTATTTTGTTCGCTGTGGACAAATCGGATCTTCAGCCTGCGGCAGAGACGAATATTCAGAATCTTTCCAAGATTCTGAACAAATATCCTGATACAAATGTCCTGATCGAAGGGCATACTGATTCGACGGGATCCACTGAGCACAACCAGGCGCTCTCGGAAAGACGGGCATCGTCGGTCGCGAGTTACTGCAAGGGTTTGGGAGTCGTTGGTTCGCGCCTCACTACTGTGGGCTACGGCGAATCTCAACCAGTCGCCTCAAATTCGACCCCCGAAGGACGCCAGCTCAATCGCCGGGTCGAAATCGCGATCTATGCGAACGACAAACTTAAAGAAGCCGCGGAAAACGGTCAACTCAACTAGACAGGTACCGTTAACACGTTGATCTCCCCCGATTCGGCACTTGAGCCGGGGGAGATTGTATTTCATAGCAAACCCGCTCACAAGCACAACAGCATGGCCCTTCGTTTTCGATTGTCCGTACTTACCTGCTGCGTCCTCTTCATGCTCGCTGGTAATCGAAAATTGCCCGCGCAGTGGATTGGAGATCGTGAAGCCGAAGCTCATACTCGCCGCGGGATAGATGATATCTACAACATGATGTTTGACAGCGCGCGTGTCGAGTTCAAATACCTCACACGAACCGAACCTGATCATCCCGCCGGATACTTCTTCCTCGCGATGATCGACTGGTGGCGCATCATCACAGACTTCGACAACATATCCTACGACGAAAAGTTCCTTCAGAAACTCGATCGTGTTATTGATCTGTGCGATCAGAGGCTCGATAAGAACGAGAATGACGTCGCCGCCCTCTTTTTTAAAGGAGGCGCGCTCGGGTTTAAAGGCCGCTTGCATGGCAACCGTGAAGACTGGGTGAAAGCCGCGAACGATGGAAGGCAGGCACTCCCAATCGTGCGAAAAGCATATGAGCTTGCGCCGGACAACTACGACATTCTGCTTGGCATAGGCATCTACAATTATTACGCTGCCGTCATACCCGAACAGTATCCGTTTGTAAAACCTTTTATGATCTTCTTCCCGGCGGGAAATCGTGAGAAAGGTTTTGAGCAGCTACGAAGTGCGTCGGAAAAAGCGACCTATGCAAATGTGGAGGCCAGCTATTTTCTCATGCAGATTCTTCAGAATTTTGAGAAGAAATATGAGGAT
>JAWOMQ010000063.1:0-10654 GCA_033852415.1 Bacteroidota bacterium | reverse complement strand
GTTCCATTCCACACTCATATTCACTTTACCGCATGCTGCCGAACTGCTGATTTCTAAAAAGATCACTAATAAAATAATCGGCAGCGTTTTCCCGAAGGGATCACCTCGTGACGATTTCGTCCCGACACGTCGGGACTTTGTTACTTCTCACAAAGTAATCTCCTCGTGCCTTTCCCCCCTCGAAAGAAAGTAAAGACAAGAAGGTACCTTTTTCGGCCTTGGGTCCATCATTTACGCCTCGAGATGAGGACATGAGCTAAAACATGCCATGCCTTTGGGCCGCAGGACATCCTCCCCTCAACCGAGGGCAGCATTATAGGAGGGGTCAGGACAAATCCCTCACAGACAGTCCCGCCAACCCAATTCTCAATCAGAACCCCACACCACTTCCTCCCATCGCGATCGCACCCCTTATGTAGATTGTACACACTTGCTCATAACCTCCTAACCCCCGATTCACACAGTTCGTCTACGGCTTGTGATAACACTCCCGTTTGGGACATGAAAATCATACACGGCGCAAAGTGGGATCAGGTGAATACCTTATGCTAAAATAGTAATTCACCCTATTGACGCTGATTATTTCGAACCGTATATTTTGTGTGTATCTCGCAAATTCTGGGTGGATTTCAGACAACCGATCGAAATGATCGGTGATCTTGTTCGGGGTTCGTCAAACAGCTGCCAGTGTCCGCAAGCCTTAACAGTCTTGCATGCAGGGAAAGATTGCAACGTGCATTCTGCCGTCCTCGGCACGTGACAGCTAGCGCAGCAACCTGCTGCAAATTGTCCAAGATAACGTTCTTTGATAACCCGGTTTGTCATAACGGGCGATGCTCGTGATACGCTATGTTATTGCCATTACCTGCAGGTAGTTCACCATACACCATTCATTCATCCGAATGCATCGGAGGGAGATAACAGATATGACCAACCACCAGGAAAATAACACTCATTCGCTAACTGTACCCGAGGCAGGCGGGGAATCTAGGACGAAGGAACCTCTGGGCAAGGAAATAGACCGGCGTGGCAGTACAATGTCCTTCGCACTCGTCACAACCATGCTTTATATCTTAGGTGCCCTCGTCTTCGTTCTGCTGCTCTTGCCTCTGATTGGCGGTGGGTCAGATAAACAAATGGAATACTACAAGTGGGCTCTGACCACGTTGGCCGGAACATTTGGTGCCTGGATCGGCGCCGGTGCAGCCTATTTCTTTGGCAAGGAAAATTTGGTGGAGAGTAGCACATCAACTGAAAAAGCTCTATCTCTTCAGCAGAAGCTTTTTCAACGTGGTCCTCAGTTTGAGCGTATTCAAGACATGGTTCTGACACCCATCAATCCCAATTTTATGTTTACCCCTGGTCAATCAAAATCGGATGTCCTGAAAAAGTTGAAGACTTTCAGGGGATACTGGTTTGTACCTGTCGTGGACGAGCTCACGAGAAAACTCCACGACATTATCCATGGCCAGATCTTTTGGGATCCCAGCATCGCTGAGACTCTTACTCTTGAAGCTGTTACGACCGAGATCGACAAAAAGGATGAAACAAAAAAGCTTCACGGTGAGGGTCTCTATATCGAAATTTCCTCCAATGATAAGGTCAGCGATGTTTATAAGTCCCTGACTCGCAGAGGAGCAGAACTCGCGATCGTCGTTGATGATCAGGGAAAACCGCTGCAATGCGTTACCAAGAACGACTTGAGGATATATTTGAGGCTTGCTGATTAGTAGGCATCCTACGAATCTGGCCAATATCCAGTGAGAGAGCGCTAGCGCCAATAATTTAATAGGATGATCTTCCGGAAAGGTTATTATGAGCCTAAACACAAAGCTGTTATTACGAAGTTGGTTTCATTCCTACGAGGAGGATACGCCAACTACCGAGGTCTATCGACCGGAGGAATATCCTTTTCCACCATCACGCCGGGGCAGGACAGGATACCAGTTCCTTCCCGCCGGGGTTGTGATCGTCAGGGTCACAGGCCCCGCCGACCGGAGGGTAAGCCATGGCGGGACTTGGAACCTCGACGCCAACGATAAAATCAACATCCGCAGTCCTGACATTCAGGAAATCAACCTTCAAGTCGAGGAGGTCACCGAAGAGATTCTCAGAATTAAAAAGTAAGGGACTCATTAATAAAGGAGGTGTCTATGTCAAAAAACGTATCTGTACCCGTCGAAGAAACTGTGCTCCCTCGCCAACGTACATGTGGCACAATGCCCGTGCATGAACGATTGCTTCGCACTAATCCAGCTTATGTGAAAGCCCGGGCCGACAGTGAAAACAGGCACCATGCCTACTTGAGGCGTGGGCCAATGCAGGAACGCGCGGGAGTTACTGTGATACCGGTGGTTGTCCACGTTGTGTACAAGACCTCACAACAAAATATCTCCGATGCACAGATTCAAAGCCAGATCGATGTTCTTAACCACGATTATCGCAAGACGAATGCAGATATATCTTCAGTTCCAAGTGTGTTTGCGGGATTGGCCGCTGATGCCCGCGTTGAGTTCGAACTTGCGACCGCTGATCCGGCAGGGAATCCCACCAATGGAATCACTCGGACACAAACAAACGCGTCCAGCTTTTCGGACGATGATAAAGTGAAATCCGCATCCACGGGAGGCGCAGATGCTTGGCCCGCGGATCGCTTTCTCAACATTTGGGTCTGCCAGCTCGGCGGTGGGCTTCTGGGCTATGCACAGTTCCCTGGCGGTCCCGCTGCCACCGATGGAGTAGTAATTCTTCATTCCGGATTTGGCACCACTGGTACCGCAGCAGCCCCCTTCAACCTCGGCAGAAGCGCAACTCACGAAATTGGCCACTGGTTGAATCTTCGACACATTTGGGGCGACGATGGAACGGGGTGCAATGGCAGCGACTTTGTTGACGATACGCCCAACCAGGCTGGTCCAAACTTTGACACCCCCGCCTTCCCTCATGTGACATGCAATAATGGACCAAACGGCGACCTGTTCATGGATTACATGGACTATGTGGACGACGACGCCATGTTCATGTTTACCGCCGGCCAGGTTGATCGAATGCAGGCGTGCCTTGACGGGGATCGTAGCACGATTGGTCATATGAAACCTGGCCCCACAATGAAGTTCATCGATGATCCGCATGGCGGATCAATAAAATTCCGAGACGACGTCCCGACATTCAAGTTCAGAGACGATCTGATGCCTCATACACTTCCCCAGTTGGATCTTGTGGCTACGCTGCCACACGTCGATCAGTTGCAGACGTTGAAGAACCTGGATGATGTTAAGATACCAGCCATGGATATCTCGGCCAAATTCATCACAGACCAAACCGTATTTCCTCAGGGTGGTGGATACCCTCCGGAACAACCTGGCTTTACTCCCCAGGCGGGAGGACTCCGACGGGGAGTGCCCTTCGTTCTATCGACTCCTCACCATTCGTCTGCATGGATGAAGACCTTTCCGGGCGCCGCCAAGGGCACTATTGATGCATACGTTCAGCAGCTCATACAGTATGAGCAAGCTCTCTATGCCTACGCCCGTTCAGAAGAAGCTGGTCGCTTGAGTGCCGAAGATAGGCTGCAGGCCGATCGGTTGTATCAGGATTATATTGCTCTTTCTGAAGAATACCAGCAACTCGTTGGAAGCTGATCTTCGACGGTCCAGCCGACACGAGGCCGGGCAATAATGTTAATCGCAGTCCGGCCTCGTGTGTGCATTGTTGGCGGCCGACAGATCCAAAGAAACGTGATGTTCCTATTTGAATGCGTTTAAACGCCCTCTGCGCGCGATGAATCAGCCGGGTGAAAAAAAATGATCCTCATTGTTTCAACACCACGAGACGAACATACTCAGGTTGTCGCTGCAGAACTCCTAAAGCTCGGGGTGCGCTCTCACATCCTCGATCTCTCCGAATTCCCGCTCCGATTGGGCTTGCGGATGGATTTCACTGATGGAAAGAAATCGTTCATTCTCGGTTGTGTGAAATCCGGGCTGGACTTTTCGAATTTCGGTTCCGCCTGGTGGAGGAGGCCCCAACAACCTCAGATCGGTTCGGATATTATCCGAACCTCACACCGCCAGTTTGCAATGGGAGAAATATACGAGGCCCTCCAGGGGCTTTGGCTTTCGATGGATAGCTATTGGATTAATGATCCGGCCCGCGATCAGGCTGCCCAGCACAAGGTTTACCAACTTAGGGTAGCACAAGAGATTGGCCTGGACATCCCAGAAACTCTCGTGACAAATTGCCCGGATGCGGCACATGATTTTCTCGAGTCGCATCCGCCAAACCAGGTCGTCTACAAATCATTTTCAGCCACTGAATCGGAATGGAGAGAAACGCGACTTGTCAAACAAAAGGAACGCGAACTGTTGGAAAATGTCCGTTACGCCCCCGTAATTTTCCAGGAGTATGTCGATGCTGATGCCGACTTGCGTGTGACAGTGGTTGGGGAAGAAATTTTTGCGGCCGCAATATATTCACAAGAGACTTTGTATAAGGTCGACTTTAGGATGGATATGGGAAACGCGCGCGTAGAGCCCCTCACACTGCCGCCCGTCGTTCAGGACAAACTTCACCAATATATGTCGCGACTCGGTTTGGTGTATGGAGCAATAGACATGCGGCGGACACCGTCCGGAAGATACGTCTTTTTAGAAATCAATCCTGCAGGTCAATGGCTCTTCATTGAACAGAAGACGAACCAAAAAATCTCAAATGCCGTCGCCAGAAATCTTGCCTCCCACGATAGCCGGTAGATAGACGTATTCCGAGCCCTTTCAGGGAACTGTAGTTTGATATCAGCGAGGAATAAATTCGCTCCCATCCAATCAGCCCCGGTAGCATCCACATCGAATCTCACGGTGCCTATACCCGCATTCAACCATTGAATAAGTCGTGTTTTGGGACGATTATATCTGCCCGTGTCCTGGGTGGAACCCTGGGAGCCTCACCTCCTCCCCGCCCGCTTATTTGGAGTTGTCCGTTTCTGTATTCTGTGTCAGACTCACTCCAACTCATCTTACCACTCATCGCCATCGTGATCCCTGACCATTCGTCTAAATTGCCGGCGGATCGTTCGGCGGCAGTCAGCTCAAAGTAATTCCAGGGTTCATTTCGATGCTCAGCAACGAAGTTTGTACATAAAACCTTGCTGGTCACATTTGCAATGTCGGTACATCTTCCCTATTATATCCCTAACTGAATTCAGTCCGGGACGTTGCAATTTACCGTTATGCAGGAATTGTCGTGGAATTCCGAGAAATTTGGAGGCACGTTGCAGCTCTAACTGTAGCTAATCCTTGAGAAGCTCGGAGGGCAAGTTTTTCTTCAATCTCCCGTCTTACTCTATAGATACTCAGCGCAAATCCTAATGGAGCCCATAGAAGACGACAAAATGGTTCAGCGGGCTGCAGCCGGTGACAGGAGTGCATTCGGGATACTCTATACAAAATACTACCGGCGTTTGTTCAGCTACTGCCGCAGTTTGGTTCAGGATCCCGAGGCAGCAAGCGATGTCGTGCAGACGGCTTTCACGAAGGCGTGGGAGTCGCTTCCTTCGTTAGAACGACCCGGCTCCTTCTATTTCTGGATCTTTACCATCGCGCGTAATGAGTCTTATAACGTACTCCGTAGCCGACGAAACGGTTTCACTGAGCTTTTGGAGGATGTGTGGGACCCTGAGACGCCGCACGAACACCTCGTTCGACAGGAAACTTCACACCAGGTGGATGAAGGCCTTAACCACCTCAAACCGGAATATCGCGAGGTGCTTATCCTCAGGCACGTTGAAAAACTCTCCTATGTGGATATTGCAGCAATCACTGGCGATACTGTAAGCTCTGTTGAATCCCGCCTCTTTAAGGCACGAAAAGCATTGATAAAATATCTCACTCCGAAACTGCAGGAGGGAAATTCATGATAAACTGTACGGACAATGAAATCAAGATTAGCAAACTGCTGGATGGCGAGCTCAACAAGAGCGACTATGCGGAACTCTTTCAACACCTTGCTTCATGCGACGATTGCCGCATTTTCTTCCATCAGATGCAAGGGTTAAAGAACTCGTTGGAGAATATGGATCAAGCATCAGTGGAACCAGCTCAAATGGTTGCTCCAGCACCAAGCCGACCTCCCCTCTTGCATTTTTGGGAACAGAAGATTACTGTGCGTGCTCCCATAATAGCATTTGGTCTAGTATTGATCGCCGCAGTTATGATTCTCTTCTTCGCACGACCCAAATCGGAAACCATCTACTGTGGCCGCATGGCAACGATCGTCGTATCGGCAGATTCATCAATCACGAATTTTAAGTAGGAGGACTGGTCATGCAACATCGTACAATACTCTCATTGCTATTTCTTGCAGTAATTCTAATTCATTCTATGACATTCTCGCAGGAAATGCCCACTGTAAAGAAACAGGTCAATCCCTGGTATCCAGCCGTCCTTAAACTTGCAGGGGTTGAAGGTGATGTCTCTATCAGGGTTGTTGTGAATGAAAAAGGGGATGTGGATAAGGCCACCGTGGAAAATTCGACGAATCATGATTTCGACGACGCGGCATTACAAGCCGTGAAACAGTGGCAGTTCACCCCTGCACTCAAAGATGGTAAACCAATCAGAGCAGAAATAACTATCCCCTTTAAGTTTAAACTCCATGGAGATCTTATCTCTCAGTACGAGGATGAGATCAGGATCAGGAAAGAATCAGAGCAACTCCTCTCTACTGGTGAGAAGGATGATCTTCTCTCTTTCGTAGATACTGGGACATTGGTCATCATCGGCAACCGTTTGGAGAAATTGCATGATCTTCTGTTAAATGACAAGAAGAGATCAATGCTCGTGGAAGGATCCACAACCATGCTCCTTTCATCCCTCGAGAAGATCGAGCAATCGGGCACGTCAGGGTTCATGGTTCTACATACAAAACCATCCGACAAGATGGAGGATCGGTATCATACTATCGTTTTTGGCCGGAATGAGGATGGTTCCTGGAAAATCCGTTGCTGGCAAACATCCGTCAAAAAATAGGACCTAATAAGTTCATCCATCGTATATCAAGATAGGAGAATGTACTTCCCTTCGCAGTCTTCATTAAGGGAAAATATCACACTACTTTGCAGTCGATCAAGACCCTGCCTCTTTATTTCTCACCTCTTCTATTTGTCGATATTGCCTTAAAGTCCTACGATGCTGGCCTTTAGAATTTCCTTCCCCCTTGCGACTTCAAAATCAGTCGGTCCATGGAAAACACTATTGACTCCGATGATGTCATTTACAGCCTGCGCAGTGTAAATCACAACAGCCCTCACTGAATCCATCGGATTTGGCACGGCAGCAATAAAGTGGAGGTGAGTATTATCGTATTCGCTGTCCGCGATGATTCGAATCAATTGTTGCAAGAAGTAGGCATTTGTTACGCGACAACCAGCTATTCCCGTCCGGGGTTCCGTAAACGGCAAAAATATAAGCCGAAACATCTTCCTTCATTCCATCCCGATTTCCAATCTCTTGCCTCAAAATAGTCGGCGAAAATGCCTGCTTGTATCGCCTTCCATTTCCTATTAATTGTCCTCATGGAAACGTTCATAACTAATTCTTTGAAAGCCTTGGTTATCGCATAACAAAGATTTCTAAAACCACGGTTATCCCTAACATCACTGCGAAGAATCTCCTTCAAGACAAAATTTTTCCAAAACTGATACCCTTTGATTAAACCAGTTCACAATCCAGACACAACTATCCATCAGACATCTGCTCAGGCCGGGTCTTCAACTCCACCCATTAGTAGCGGACAGCCGCTCATGCAGTTTATCGACGCACTCAATGCTCGATCGCTCTCCCCTCGCACAATCATCGCATACAAGCACGACATCCAAAAATTCGCCTCGATGCATGGACGTGATTTTCACTTTATGACTGCCACTGATATCGGAAGATATATCGAAGATCTTACTCACTCTGGAGCCAAACTCTCCACCGTCAAACGCTCCCTCAGTGCTATCAGGGAATTCTTCAGCTTCTGCATCGATCACGGGAGCCTTACCCAGAATCCAGCGGCCCCCCTCAAAATCACCTCTGTTCCAGCTGATGTGCTTGCACCCGAGACGGTTTCCTCTCTTTTTCAATACCTCCTCGAACATCAGCAGACCAGCAATCGCGCCGTTTCTTTGAGGTACCGCCGCGACGAGCTCATTCTTTATCTCATGATCTTTTGTGGCGTAAGACAGTACCAGTTCCCGCTCCTTAAGCTTTCTTCAATTTCACATAATGGAGAAATCCTCACTCTTAGAATAACACCCGGTCTTCTCCTGGAACTCTCAGGTCCAATCATCCCCAAACTGCGTCAGTACCTCTCTCTTCGGGACTCGAACTCAGACACAATCTTTCTCGAGCCTCTGGATGGCACTCCAATGTCCGTCAGCGCAGTCCATTCACTCCTCCAGGAGTTCAACTACCGTCTCGGCCTCCGATGTACATCCACGGGCTTGTATCACACTTTTCTCCATTTCTTGCATAACCCTCAGGATAGAACGATCCTCTTTTCCGACATCTATCCCGCCGAGTCCCAATACACTCCTCGGCCAGCGAATTCTCCGGGCTTGTTTCTCCATGCATAACCTTTTGGCCATACTCCTGATCGCCATTTCATCTCTGGACCTTGCCTGCAGGTTGCAGACCCCTGCCGACGACTCAGACATCGTGACCAGTCTTCATTTTACCCCCAGCGCCTTCGACTCTTTTATGCGTAACACCGAAATGAAGTACACCCTAAAATCCCCTGCGACACTCAATATCTATATCGTTAAACGCGATTCCTCACAACACGAACTCATTGTCAAGACCCTCGTCACGAATCTGAATGAAACCAAGGGCTCACACTCTATTACATGGATAGGTGACACCGACCAGCACTTCTTTGCTCCCATCGGTATCTATTTTGGGGTCGTACAGATTCAGTCTCATAGTTATCGAACCATCGTACAAGTCTTTCATTTCTAGTGCCTGTCGCATAATGATCCTTAACATCATCAATTCTGTCTTTGGCCCTGCCTCCCGCAATCTTACTTGCCTGTACGGTTGGCCTATCAAGCGACGCTTTGCGATTCCATCTCCAATGTGAAAGATGGCCGATTGATCAACTCCTACATGATTTCAGATTGTTGTTCCCCGGCGTGCGGAAGGATTCGAAATCGCACTGCGCTGTGCGGCTGGAAGAATCAATCGAAGAGTTTCAATCCCGTCCTGCTTCCTCTCCAGGGGACGGGATTGTCAGGATGCGCGGAAGCGATTGATTCGTGCATTTGCGATTTCGAAAGGGCTTTCTTTGTTACTTTCTTTCGCCCTACGAAAGAAAGTAAAGGCAAATTGATGACCCAACGAGCTATTCGATTCAACATGATTGGAGAAAACACAATCTTTGCCGACGCTGTCCGGCGATCTTATATCATTCTAACTGGTATGCGCTCAAATGTATTTTCTTCGAGAAGAAGACGTATTCAGAAACAGACATTCTAACTAATAGAATCCAACAATCTAATCCACGAAAAATCAATCAACCACAAGGAGCCCCCATGCACCCCCCATCCCCATCCCAACCCAGCCGACATAAAACAACGTCTGGAACTCATCACCTCATGCTCGCCGTATTCTTTGCAATTGCAACCGGCATCTTCATCTTTGGGTGTAACAAAGACTCCCCCCTCAGCGCAGGCAATGACCGGAACCTCCCTCAGTACACCTTCGAAACCACCGGCGAGGAATTCCTCATCAGCGCCCTCGACGAGGTCGAAAGCATTGCCGACTACGCTCAACGTGGCGCCATCTCCGCTGGGACGGGCGTGAACCTGCAAACCTTAAGCGCTATTCTGCCTCCGAAGAACCAGAAGAAACTCATCTCATCCACTCAATCCGATACCACGTATATCTATGGTGAAATCACCCCGGACGGCTACGGAGCAGTTGTTACTGAACGCCACGCTTACCCCAAAGGAATTCTATTGATCACGGTACGGAAAAGCTACGGCAAACCGGCAACAAGGACCGTCACTGAGACAAAACGTTACATCACCTATCAGGATTTTCTCAGTGACACATCACAGCAATCAAACATCACCGAAATCTATGGACTCTCAACCGATACACTCGTCACACATGTGAATCGGAACGGAACCATCGAAACATACACCTTTCGCCTTCCCGTTATCACTCGTGTGACCAACCCCGTGGACGGCTCAGTGCGGGTCACTACGAGGTACGGTGCGGCAGGCAAGGTCCGTTCTGAGATCCGGGATGGTAATGGAAACCTCATACAACTTCGAGAGACCTACGGTGATTCAACCGGAGCACTTACGACATTCACCGAATATGCTGATGCCTCATGGCGTAACGTCCGGACGATCGGCAAGGCAGACGGCTCAGTGTACCACGAAATTACCTCTGGTCCCTGAATCCAAGCGGACATGTTAATGTCAAGAGCAGTTCTCTCCAACTCTTATGAGGAGTGCTGCTCTCGATTTGCTCTCAACGTAAGTTGTTGTGCGGCAGGAATCGAAATCGATCGCGGTGCGCGGTTGGTGTTCCATTTCACACGGCTGATCGATTCACAATGCTCATACAATTACTCAACATGCAGCAATGTACTGATATGATAAACGGCG
>JAWOMQ010000105.1:0-2554 GCA_033852415.1 Bacteroidota bacterium | reverse complement strand
AGACTATTTCGGAAAGAGCGATTCAAGTCTGAACACGCCGAGGTTCACGGCGGGTTTACGGTTGAAGGGAAGAAGGGAAGATTTCGAAATGAGATGAATCACTTTACGTACGACTCGATCGCACATTATTTCTCCAAGATGAACGATTACACGTCACTGCAGGTTTCGAATAAGCTGAAGGAGGGAGTCTCTCAGAAAAAATATATCGCGAAGCTGATCTTTAGTCCTCCTTCACATTTTTTGAGGAAGTTCTTGTCAAATAAGGGATACAAAGATGGCATGATCGGATTTGTAATGGCAGTACTCGGTGCTATCTCCACACTTTCTCTCTATGCGAAGCTCTGGGAATACAATCTGAGCCGGAATGCGGGAAGCGAAGAACTTCCGCCAATAACGAATAAGGAATTACTTCGATATAAACGGTAAAGTCAATTCATGCCGTCCCAATCAGGACAGAAGAACGCGGTCTCGCTTGTTATTGCCGTCTATAATTCGGCCGCCTATCTGGAATTCATTTTGACGAGCCTGGAACGCCAGAGCATGGATGCATTTGAGGTGATAGTGGCTGATGACGGTTCAGGTCCGGAAATCGGCGCCCTGATCGAGCGGATGAAATCATCGGTCCGGTACCCCATCATGCATCTGTGGCAGGACGATTCGGGTTTCAGAAAGAACGTCATGTTAAACAAGGCGATCGCTGCTGCACGAACCGATTATCTGATCTTCATTGACGGCGATTGCCTGCCCCACCGTGAGTTTCTCCGAGATCACTCGACTCACCGTGCGAAGGACGCAATACTCTGCGGGAGGCGGGTGAATTTGAGCAGGCAGCTTACGGAACGGATATCACTCGACCTTATCCGGAGTGGGGCATACGATCGTCTCTCATTCCCAATGCTCGTCGACGGGCTTCTCGCCCGCAGTTCGAACATTGAAGATGGTGTCAGAATTACTAACCACCTGATTCGGACCTTGCTCCACAGGAATGAGGCACGAATTCTCGGCTGCAATTTCTCAGTAGAGAAATCGCTCCTCGAGAAAATTAACGGATTTAACGAGGATTACCGTGCCCCAGGAATTGGTGAGGATACTGATATCGCCTTCCGGCTCTCTTTGATCGGGGTGAGACTGATTCCGTTGCGGTATTTGGCGATCCTCTATCACCTCTATCATCCTCCTACTCCTGCGAGCGCGGATAACAAGAAGATTTTTGAGCGTGCTCTTCAACTGCGACAAGCGCGGTGTCTGAATGGACTGGCGAAACACGAATCGGCCGGCAGGTGACCATGCGCAATTTTAAAATATACCTCAGGATTATCACATTTGCGAAACCCTATTGGAAACATATCGCTTCGTCGGTTGGGTGCACGGTATTTTATTCAATCCTCAGCGGCGTTTCCATTACACTTTTTATTCCACTTCTTGATATCCTCTTTCATCCGCAATCCGGAACTGTGGTATCCCCCTCGACATTCAAGATGCCCTTTCCCTCCCTCGCGGTTTTTAATCAGCTGAAGGAGGGGTTTATCGCCTTCGTCTTCCGGGGGACGCAAACGGACGCACTGTTCAGGATATGCTTTATTCTTATCATGGCATTTCTGGCAAAGAATTTTTTTGGCTACATGCAGTCATACCTGATGAGTTATGCCGAGGAAGGAGTTATCAAGGATCTGCGCAACGCGCTCTACAGACACCTCCATGAACTGCCGCTGGGTTATTTTACACACGAACGGACGGGTGAATTGATTTCGCGCATAACAAACGACGTAACCGTCATCAATGGCGGCGTCAGTGCACTCTTTGTGACAATGATCCGGGAGCCACTCCTTGTGCTTGTATTCCTTGGGTTGGCGATCTCCCTTAGCTGGCAGCTGACGCTGATCTCTTTTTTCGTCTTCCCCTTCGCACTTTCGATTATCAGTCTCATTGCCATCCGATTACATAAAGAACGCGGTTTATCCCAGGAACGGCTGGCGGATATTACCGCTGTGCTGCAAGAGACAATTTCGGGAGTGAAGGTTGTGAAGGCGTTTGGGATGGAAGATTTTGAAAACAGGAAATTCCAGAATCAGACCAAACGATATTTCTCGTCTTTGATAAAAATAACACGGATTCGCGATCTCGCCTCTCCTATGACTGAACTCCTGAGCGTCATCGCGGGCGCGGTCATTATCTGGTACGGAGGTCAGCAGATTCTCATCGAACATCGATTAAACGGAAGCGAATTCCTTTTCTTCCTCTTTATCATTTTTCAGATCATGCCCCCGATCAAGGAGCTGACCAATGTCAACAACCGGATTCAAGAAGCAAGCGCGGCAGCCAGGCGGATTTTTGAGATTCTCGACACAGAGCCAAGTATCCGTACAGACCCGGGGGCCGTTACGCTGAGCGGGTTTAATACCTGTGTAGAATTCCGGGATGTCTCCTTCTCGTACAACGGGTCCGTTGAAGTGCTGGAAGGAATCAATCTGAGCATCCACAAAGGGGAAGTAGTAGCCATTGTGGGGCCGAGCGGGAGCGGTAAAACAACGCTTGTTGACCTTGTCCCGCGATT
>JAWOMQ010000073.1:0-5346 GCA_033852415.1 Bacteroidota bacterium | reverse complement strand
GAAGATTATCGGGCCACTTCATGATCGCATCGATCTTCACATAGATGTTCCTGCTGTTAAGTACAAGGAACTCAGCAAAAAAGCGGAAGGAGAATCATCACAGAAGATTCGGGAGCGTCTGGTAATTGCCCGTGAAATTCAAATGAAAAGGTTTGCAGGAAGGAAAGGCATGTACTGCAATGCTGATATGCAGTCGAAGGAAATTCGCGATTGTTGCAGGCTGGACAGTGCGGGCGAAGAATTGCTGAAGTTGGCGATCACAAAACTTGGTCTTTCGGCAAGAGCGTATGACCGGATTCTAAAGGTCGCACGAACAATTGCCGATCTCGCTCATGCTTCCGACATTCGACCGGAACATATCGGCGAAGCGATTCAGTACAGGAGCTTGGACAGGAATTTGTGGCAAGTTTGATCGCAACGCTGAATGATGATATCAAAGGGAGAGCGAGCGATTTGCTTGCAAGTGTTGTACATAATAGAGTTTGTTCTTGAGTTTGTGGCAAATCTAGAACGACTGACCTACCCTGAAGTTAGAGAGAAAAAAGTAAGAGGTGTCACTGGATACTTATAACCTTAGTATTGATGCGCATTGACGAACGCAAGATTAAGGAGCGCTTTCTGCTCCAGTTCGTGTGCCTCCGCAGAGCCAGTCGCCGGACTGGCGCTTGCTGATCTCTTAATCAACCGTATTGGCAAACCCTCAGCAACCATTTCAAGCCATGGATGGATGTAGTTAAGTGCTCCCATGTTCCCCGGCTCTTCCTGTATCCAAACAAGCTCCTTTGCGGTTTGATGACGCTTCAATTCCTCAATCAGTTCCTCCCTTGGAAATGGATAAAGCTGTTCGATAAACACAATTGCAGTCTTGGTATCCCCTCGACGCTTTCTTTCAATCCGCAATTCGCGACCAATTTTCCCGGTGCAGAGAAATACTCTCTCTGCATGTTCCGTGTCTGCGTCCGGCAGGACGGGGAGAAATCCTGAACGAGTGAATTCTTCGAGGCGCGACCCGGCGTCCGGAAGCCGCAGCATCCGTTTAGGAGTGAAGATAATCAATGGCTTTCGCCATGACCGAAGCGCCTGCCGCCTAAGGAGGTGAAAGTACTGTGCTGCGTTCGAAGGCTGGCACACTTGGATATTGTCTTCTGCTGCCAACTGCAGGAAGCGCTCGATCCGGGCGCTTGAGTGTTCGGGACCTTGACCTTCGTAACCGTGGGGGAGAAGTAATACCAATCCGGACAGGAGCCCCCACTTGTCTTCCGCTGCACTGATAAACTGGTCGATGATCACCTGTGCCCCATTGGCGAAATCGCCGAACTGTGCTTCCCACAACACCAAGGCCTCAGGAAAGTCACGACTGAAACCATATTCAAATCCAAGCACAGCGGCTTCCGAGAGCATCGAATTGTAGATTTCAAATGGAGCCTGATGGGGAGAAATGTGGGCTAGTGGAATATAGTTCTCACGAGTCTTGATATCGATGTAGACTGCGTGGCGTTGGGCAAACGTCCCACGTCGGCTATCTTGTCCCGAAAGGCGCACAGGGATTCCCTTGTGGAGGAGGGATCCAAAGGCCATCAATTCAGCCATCCCGAAGTCGATAGGAATCATTCCTTTCAGCATATCTGCGCGCCTGTCGATTACCCGCTTCACTTTCGGATGGATGGCAAATCCATCGGGCAACGAGGACAAAGCCGGGGCGAATTCGTTCAATTCCCCAGAAGAGATGCCCGTACTGATTTCATAAGATCGTTTGTAAGGCCCTCCTTGGTACTTCCGCCAATATGCAGGGAGTGTACTGAGATGGGGCTTCGTGGTCACCGTGTCTGCTTCCTCCTTTGCAGTCTCAAACTCCTTGCGTTTATTTGCTACGTAGGTGTCCGCACTCAGGCCGGCTCTTCTTGAATATAGCTCCCACAAAGGGGGATGATTTTGGATTTTGTCGTACAATAACGGTTGTGTCATCGTGGGATCGTCGATTTCGCTGTGTCCATGGCGTCGGAAGCCGATCAGGTCCACGATCACGTCGCTGGAGAACTTCGCCCGGTATTCTTGAGCGATTCTACCCACCCTGACAACTGCATCAGGATCCTCTGCATTCACGTGAAAAATCGGAATAGGGAGGCGCTTTGCCACATCTGTAGAGAAACGAGATGAATAAAGCTCTTCCGGCCGCGCGGTGAAGCCAATGAGGTTGTTCAAAACAATGTGGACCGTTCCTCCGACCGTAAACCCTTCAAGATCAGCTAGGTTGAGCGCCTCCGCGGCATTCCCTTGACCTGCAAACGCGGCCTCTCCATGTATCAGGATGGGCAGTACTGGTTTTGCCCCCTCTTTTCCGAGTCGAGTTTGTTTTGCACGAACGCGTCCCATCAGAACGGAGTCAACTGCTTCGAGGTGGCTCGGGCTTGAGACAATTCGCACTTGAATTCGGTTTCCATTCCGGGTTGCAAATTCACCTGTTGCCCCGATATGATATTTCACGTCTCCGCCGCCGAGAACACTCCGTGGGTCCAAATCTTCAAATTCGGCAAGAATATCGACCGCCGGCGTCCCGATGATGTGCGCCATGACATTCAATCGACCCCGATGACTCATCCCGAAGACTGCCTCCGTAACTCCGCAGCTATCGGCACTGTTGAGAGTTTCATCTAGCAAAGGAATCAGTGCTGCAAGTCCTTCAAGGGAAAAGCGTTTCGAACCGGGATAGCGAGACTGGAGGACTTGTTCAAATACTTCTACGGAAACGAGGAGCTCGAGGATGCGTGACCGATCCGGCAGAGAAGGCTCACGCTCCATTTTTTCCTGAATCCATTTCCGACGAACTGCATCCGGAATGTGCATGAATTCTAAACCAATCGTTTTGCAGTAATATGCAGAAGCGAGCTTTGCCTCTTCACCTTCCAGATTTAACTCGGGGACGAGCTCAGGTTTGAGAGATCCAAGAGGGTCAAGATCGGCACATAGATAACCCCACCGGCGGAAACTATCCAGAACTTGTTCAGGGCGACTCATGTGAATTACCTGCGATTTGTCATTTTGCTCTCCATGCTTGATTCAGACTGACAGAAAACCATTTTGTGACTAATGTCAAGTTGTTGAAGTCGTCTATTGTTTGATCCGGTTTTTGAATTCAGAAGTCGCGTTGCAATTAATGACGCAGTGCGGCCTTCGTTGACACAGCAACCACATTCAATGGATAGCTGCTCTTCAGATTGCGGACCAACTCGATCATATCGGGATAGGATTTGGACTGCTGATACATAAAATCCTTGAAATCATCCAGGGAAAACGTTCTCTTCTCATAGAACTCGACTCCCTGGTGTGCGAAAAAGATATCGTGAACCAACGCCGCGTGCATTTCTTTCACCTTATTGGTGGCAACACACGCTGCCACTCGGCTTTCGCAGATGGCTACCCCGCGCTCAACTCCACCGTTGGCAACGCTCCGAGCGGGCGGCACGACGTAATCGGGATAGTGGTCTTCCGGTATCAGGGTGGAGGGACCAAAGTCCGGGACATCGAGTCGGGACTCACGGAGTTTTTTGATCAGTTGTTCCTTCAAAGCCAACCCTGCATGATCCGCTGCAATTCTGATACGCATCATGTCGACTCCCGATTCCGGTTTACCAACTCCCGGCGCGTTCACAGATGTTCTCAACGGTGAACCCATATTCACGCATTATGACCTTTCCCGGGGCCGACGGGACAAAACGGTCCCTGTTGTCCCAATGCGGATTCGCCGGATTGTGCCGGAGGAACTGGGTCCACAGCACATACGCCATTGCAGCGGCACCCATTCGCAGGCCAGGACGACCGCTATTGGCTTTCTCCACTGCATCTACCGACAGGAAACGCAGCGTGTCAATCGCTAGCTGATCTAATTGTCTTTGATCGTCGCTTGAAGTATTTGCCATGCTGATTTTCTTTCCAAAGTAATATATCAAAGTATGTAGTAAGATTCATCCACCTATCGATTGAAAAAGGAATTTGCCCATTCAGAATGGAAATTACTCGTTTACCAATGTCACTGTGTTGGCAGCGTCACCAGGAAGTGTGAAGGACACGCATTAATTCATCTTTTCTGCATGGATTTGGTCGAACTGAAGCTCGACCTACAATCTCTACCTGAATTTAACACCACCTAAAATTTGGCTTAACGACACATTTTGCATATATTTTTGAGGTTTTGCATCTGATTTCATCTCGATGAGCAATCGGTTCTGGCATATCGACCATCCTTTGCTTCTTCCGTTCTCTCCTAAGTCAACAACATCATGCTATGTCATGAAAGGAGTTGCTATCATAAAACGGGTAGCAGTATTATCAGCTATACTCTTACTCGTGTTGTTATCCCCCACCAGCATGGTTTCGCACTGCAACACAATGAATGGCCTCGTTGTCAAAGCAGCGAAGAAGGCACTGAAGACAGGCAGTGTGAACCTCGTCTGGATCTGGATCCAGCCAAATGACGAGGCCGCAATTAAAGAATCATTTGATAAAACAGTTAAGATTCGCTCCGTCAGTCCAGAGGTGAAGGAACTGGCCGACATGTATTTTTTTGAGACGCTTGTTCGTATTGACCGTGCAGGAGAGGGTGAACTGTATACGGGTCTGAAGACCGCCGACACTCAGATCGATCCTTGTATTGAAGCAGCCGATGAACCGATTGATAAAGGAACAACGGATGATCTTCTCAAACATTTACATAAAACCATTGATGATGGCATCTCGAAACATTTCAAGGAAGTTCTTGAGACGACGGGGTATGATAGGAACGACACCTCAGCAGGTCGAAGCCATGTGAAGAACTACGTGACATTCATCCATTACATTGAACAGGTCTACGACGCCGCAACGAAGACCGTCGGGGAACATTGACGTTCGACGTCTACTATCGGGAGACTTGCAGCATACAACCCGAGCTCTCAGCTCAAGGAGACTGAAATGCAGGAAATCGAACATGCGGAGACAATGAGCGAGGCATTAGAACACTTTCTTGACGAGTTCATGCTCATCGAGTACAAGGGAAAGGACCACATCGTCGCGAGGAAGCACTATGGCGAATTGTTCATAGTCTTAATTCCAAAGTACTTCGTGGTAATTGCTCCCGGGACGAAATGAATTGAACCGGATGGATACCAAGAATAAAAATATTGTCGTCATCGGTGCTGGTTATGGGGGGATCACCGCCGGCCTGCGCCTGGCCACCCTATTCCGCTCTCACCCGGATTACCAGGTACATCTTATCGATAAGAATCCATTCCACACCCTTAAAACTCAGCTTCACGAAGCAGCCACACACAGGCGCGAGGTTACAATCGACATTGGCCGAATCATACGCAA
>JAWOMQ010000210.1:0-20106 GCA_033852415.1 Bacteroidota bacterium | reverse complement strand
CTGGAGAAGCGTCAGATCCATCGCGCTCGCGACACGACTTGCAATATCGGATTGCAGGGTGAACGCGCTTGCCATGACAGCGTCGGACGGCTGAGACCAGATCTGTGTACCGTCGGAAACGTTGACGAGCTGGGGCGTTACCCGGACATGGACACTTCCCCCTGCGTTCTCCCAACGCACGGTTCCCTGGAGAATGTAGGACACGCCGAGCTCTTCTCCTATTTGTTTTATCGGCTTGGTCGATTTCTTGTACTGCATCGCGCTGGATCGTGCGATGACCCCAAGGCCCGACAAACCCGAAAGCTTGCTGGTGATCTCTTCCGTGATGCCGTCGGCAAAGTATTCCTGATCAGGAGTACCAAGATTCTCGAACGGCAGAACGGCAAGCATTTTTCGACTACCCTGCGATACCGAGGTAGATGGATTTCCGCTCCGCATAAGAACGACCGTTACAATGACTGCAATCGCCAACGCGAACAACCCTGCAGCACCCAGCCAGAGCTTCTTCCTGGCGCGCGGCTTGTCTTCCGGAGCAGCGACTCTCGCACCCGAGCGATTAAACGTCTCTGGTCTGACAACCCGCGATGAATGTTTCTGCAAACGGCGGAGCTCGCTTGCCATATCATCGGCATGTTGGTAGCGATCTGCCGGATCTTTCTCGAGAGCCCTGTGCACAATCCTCTCTAAATCCGCCGGAATGTCTGCCCGAAGCTTCGCGATTGATTCCGGTTCCTCATTTACAATCGAGTACATCATTGCGGCGTCGTGCTCTCCGCGGAAGGGCATATGCCCGGTGAACATCTCGAATAAGACTACACCGAACGAAAATATATCGCTCCGTGCGTCAACTTCGCCACCCTGAATCTGCTCCGGGGCCATGTAGGCGAGCGTACCGACTGTCGAAGAGGAACGGGTTAGTTTCATCGAACCCTTAAGCTTCGCAAGGCCGAAATCCATCACTTTAATCTGACCTTTTGCACTCACCATGATATTTTCACATTTAATGTCCCGATGGACAATCCCTTTCGCGTGCGCTTCCTGAAGCGCTTCGCCAATCTGAATGGCATACTTCAGGGCTTCCTCTGTCTTTTCCAGCGGTACCCGATGACGGAGAGTCACACCGTCGACAAACTCCATTTCGATGAATTGTTGCCCCTCATACTCATCGATCCGATATATTGTGCACACGTGAGGATGGTTGAGTGTGGCAGCAGCACGCGCTTCCTGCAGGAATCTCGCTTTTTCAGCGTCGTTTGCAGTAAGATCGTGCGGGAGGAATTTCAAAGCAACAGTCCGATCGAGTTTCATGTCATGGGCTTTATAGACGATACCCATCCCTCCACGCCCGAGCTCTTCGATAATTTTGTAATGACTGATAGTTTTACCGGCTAATTCATTCATTAGTTCTGAATTCCGTTCTGGAATACAATTATTCTCTGAACCGGGCTGGTAACAACACGGTTCCCAAATTCAAGGCAGAGACCGCACGCGGCAACGACATCGATCTTGATCGCCTTCCCACCCCACGTGCATCCGTGGATCTGGACGCGGGCAGGTGAAACCCCTTTCTTGTCAAACCATCCTCCTGAAACTTCAAACCATCCGTGATCGAGAACCTTCACCGTATAAATAGAATTGTGCGTCTTCACGAACACACAATCGCCGCGGTGCAGGTTTGTCTTTTCAACCTGATGAAGCGAGTCAGCTGTTTCAACGAGATTCGATAAACTCATTCCAAGAAGCGGCATCATTCATCTCTCCTCTACCATTATTTATTTTGCTCTGCTAAAGATTTCGTCACACCCTATTCATCCGGGGACTTGCCTATGTGATTTCTGGTTACCTTCTTCCGAGATTTTTATCCCACGCTGTCACGAGAGTAAGTGGGGTAGAACCCTCACTCCCGACACTCGAAGCTAATAAGAACCGTTGACCGTCCGCAGTGAAATCCAAAGCTTCAACTGCCCCGGCTGATTTAACATCAAACAGAACCGCTACATTCCCAACTTCCAGAGCTGAACCGGCTGCTCGAACATCAACAATCATCATTTTGTTGTCTGCGGATAAATAGTACATATGCAATCCATCGCGGCTCCACCACCGGTTGCTGGATATTGTCGACACACCGTTAGTGGAAATTTGCCACTTCCGCGCCTCATCGAGGGCAATCTTCCCATCCGCCCCGATAAATGGCCTCACGTATAATTCCCAGTTTCCGGATTCGTTTGACCGGTATGCTATCCAATGCATGTCGGGGGAGAACTGCGCCAGGTCTTCGTCAAAATCCGATCGCAGAAATGGTATTGGCTTCCTATCGCCAGCCAGCGGCAAAATCCATAGGTCGCTTTTCGTCTTCGGGTCGGTATTTGAATAGAGAAAGTATTTCCCGTCGGAAGACCAATCGAGCGGGAATTTAGGATCGGGGGATTCCAGGAGAAGCGATTCACCCCCGGCACCGCTCGTTGTCTTCTCAAACAGATCGTAGTGCCCTCTCCGGTCTGAATGAAAAATGATGCGGCTCCCATCAGAAGACCAGACGGGAGTTTCATCGACTGAGGGATCAAATGTGAACCTGGTCCTGATGTTCCTTATCAGGTCGTGAATCCAGATATCCCGATTGCGCGACTGCGGATCATAAATGTCATAGGCAACCCTGTTGCCGTCAGGCGAGATGACTGCATATCCATATTGGGCAGGTTCGCCGAGGTTGTTTAGCTGCTTCCCATCACGGGCATACCATCCTAACTGCCACCCCGTCTGCACTTTGCTCGCCTGGTATATGAGATTACCGTTCCTTGAGGACGAATAAACCGCTCTGTTGTAATCAAGGTCGTATTCCACCGGCTCGGCCACAGGAATAGGGTCTCCTGCAACTTGGAGCGCCTTATCATCAAATGGTTGTGCCATGATTGTATTTTCGCGAAGATACAGAAGATAACCGGATGAATACTCCACGTTCCCCTTCCCGGGTATCAGGCGCTTTGCAGTTTTCCCGTCGAGGGAACTGACAATGAGCTCATCATCTTCGCGCTCGACTCCGCCAAAACTTGCCCGGCCAAAGTAAAGAAAGTTCTTCCCATCGGGAAGAAAATGAGGCCATCGATGTGATCGTTCGTGATGACTCGAATCGAACGTCGTGAGCTGGACGGGCGTTCCGCCGGCTGCGGATACTTTGTACAAAGGATCGGTCGCCGTCGGAGCAAATACGATTGTGCCATCCGCGCCCCAGGACCCGCCTCGGGCATCGGTCGCCTCACAGATCGTGACTGGTGGACCACCCGCCGCCTCGATTTTTTTGAGCTTGCCTTTATCAAAAAATCCAATAAAGCGATTGTCGGGAGACCAGAATGGATAATAAGCTCCTTCAGTTTCCGGCAGCTCTCTCGCCGCAAGATTGTTGAGCTCCCGGAGCATCAGGCTCGTTTTGCCGGAAGAGTCGGCAGCGACGAAAGCCAGCATCGTGCCGTCCGGTGAAAGGGCTATCTGACCTTCACCTGCCGTCCCTGATTGAGCGGCAAAATACATCTTGTCCGGTGGAAGGATGAACGATCGCACCGACAGAACCCCCGCAACCGGATGTCTTAAAAACATCACCGCAAGGAAAATGCTCGATGCGAGAAATAGTGCTGCCAGGCTTCCCAATATCACCAGCGGGAGATTTCTCCTCTTCTCCTGCGCCGGAAGATTGCCGGAACCGTCATCCGCGGATACCGCCACCGTTCCTCTGTACGACTGATACGATGCGGTGACACGGCTCGCGCGATGCTTGCTTGATTCCCTGCGGAACCTCTTCAGATCGATTGAAACCTGTTTCGCGGATTGCGTTCGCTCATTCGGATCTTTCTCGAGACATTCAAGAACGATCGCGTCAAGCGCCGGATCAATGTCCGGTTTTATTGCGGCCATTGGTGCAGCATCGACATTGACAATCTCGTACATTAAGGCCGTCTCATGGCCGCCTTTGAACGGGAGCTGACCGGAGAGTATTTCATACAGCACAACGCCAAGTGAGAAGACGTCAGACCGATGATCGGTTTCCTGTCCCTGGACCTGTTCGGGCGACATGTAGCCGACTGTACCGATGGTACTTCCCTCCTTGGTAAGACGCGTCGTCCGCGATCCCTGGAGCTTGGCCAGCCCAAAGTCCATAACCTGGACAATCCCGTCCTTCCTCACCATGATATTTTCTGGCTTGATGTCCCGATGGATAATCCCTTTCTCATGTGCCGCCGCAAGACCATCCGCGATCTGAATGCCCACTTCGATCGCCTGTTTGAGCGAGAGCGAGCGTTTCTTTTCCTCCAATGTCTGCCCATCCACAAATTCCATGACGATAAACATTTGGCCATCATGATCCTGAATATCGTAGATCGTGCAGATATTCGGATGATTCAGGGCAGAGGCCGCCTGGGCTTCCTGGATAAAGCGTGCCTTGTCGGAATCAGTCGCCGCGAGATGCGGGGGAAGAAATTTCAGAGCGACCGTCCGCTTGAGTTTGAGATCTTCTGCTTTGTACACCACACCCATGCCGCCTTCGCCGAGCTTTTCCAGAATTTTATAGTGTGAAATAGTTTGACCGATCATGATGCTCATTGATTCATTTGATCATTGATTCTCCGAAGGAGTCCTTCGGATATTTGTTCATTGGTTCATTTATTCATTGACGATTGCCAAGAGAATTTCTTCAATCGTCAATTCTTCAATCCGTCAATCGTCAATTCTTCAATCCCTCAATCGTCAATCTTTCAATCCCTCAATCGTCAATCTTTCAATCTCTCAATCGTCAATTCTTCAATCTCTCAATCGTCAATCTTTCAATCTCTCAATCGTCAATTTTCTTCACTTCCCTTTCATCAGTTCAATATATTCGGGCACATTGCGAATGGGATCAAGGTCGGTATCCCTTTTTGCCCAATCAAAATTCTCATACCCCGCAAGGATGGCATTCCTCAGAGTCTGAACCGCAAGCGTCTTTTCTCCCATCTGCGAGTAGAAACACGCAGCGTTATACAACATGAGCGGATCATTCGGATTCAGCTCGAGCGCCTTTGCCGCCTGGACTTTCGCTTCGGTTCCGTTCCCAACCTGGGCAAGATCGATCGCGTAGAACATATATCCGCGCGCGTCGTCGGGGTGCTGCGACAGATAGCGTGGATAAATCTTGAGGTTGTTCGCAAGCATATCGGCTGCTTTTTCTTTGTCACCAAGCCGCTGGTAAACGATATAGAGATCAGAACCAGCGGAATAGAAATCCGGGTTGAGCATGAGGACCTTCCTGAACATGTCCACTGCCTCGGGATCCCGGTCGGTTGTGTGATAAATTCTTCCAAGTATCCAGTAACCGGTAAAATTGTTTGGATCGAGCTCGATAGCCTTCCGGCTTGCTGTCACAGCATCATCGAGTGCTTTCGTGTTAAGATATGCGAGACCGAGGGTTGCGTACGCTTCTGAGAGACTTGCATCGTACATCAATGCTTTCAGTCCGGACTCGATGGCTTTTGTAAGCCAGACTTCCTTCCGCTCGAAGTCCTGATAGAGCGAGGCGTATGCTTCACCCAGCCCGGCATATGCAGGGGCATACCGGGGATCAAGCTCAATCGCCCGCTGAAACAGCTGGATTGAGAACTGCAGGCTGTTCTTTGTGCGGCGATAGAGAAAGTTTCTCGCCCGGAGATTGCAGTCGAACGCCTCGGGGTTCAGCGTTGCCCGTTTCGTCAGGACGACCTTTTCCGTCGGGGTCAGTTTCACCATCAGGGCATCGACAATTTGCTTTGAAACCTGTTCCTGAATATCGAATACGTCGGCAAGTTTCCCCTTATAGGTTTCCGCCCAGAGCTGTGTATCCGATTCCACATCGATGAGCTGAGAGGTGATTCGCAAATTGTCCTGAAATTTCCGGACGCTCCCTTCCATAATGTACCGTGCGCCCAGTTCCCTGCCGATTGTTTTAATATCTTTCTTGGTCCCTTTATACTGCATTGTCGTTGTGCGCGATACGACACGCATATCCTTAAGCCGGGAAAGGTTTGCTATGATTTCCTCGGTCAGTCCGTCACTGAAGTAGTCGTTCTCCTTTTCCGGACTGATGTTATCAAACGGTAGCACTGCGATCGCCTTGGTTTTAACCGCATGCGATGCTGCTTCGATCTCCTTCTTCGCGCTTTCGAGGCTATCGATGAACTCTCCCATGGCCTGATACCGTTGTGAACGATCCTTTGCGAGCGCTTTATTCACGACGGCATCGATCTGGTGGGGAATTTTGCGATCAAGGGCGCTCGGCGAAGGGGCGTCTTCGTTCGCAATCAGATACAACAGCGCAGCTTCATGTTCTGCCTTGAAGGGGACTTCACCGGTAAGCATCTCGAAGAATACGACACCCAGCGACCATATGTCGGTTCGCTGGTCTGCAACGATTCCCTGTGCCTGCTCCGGCGACATATACGACAGGGTACCAAGCGATGTCCGTGTTTTCGTCAGTCCTGAGCTGCCAGCAAGTTTTGCGATACCGAAATCCATAATTTTCGTCTTACCGCCGCCCGTGACAATTATATTTTCCGGCTTAATATCCCGGTGAATGATGCCCTTATCGTGTGCAGCTTTGAGGCCTTCAGCAATCTGCTGCGTCCATTGAATCGCCTGGGCAAGGGGGATCCCCGAGCCGGATTTGAGAATGTGGCCCTTCAGAGTCTCTCCTTCGATATATTCCATCGCGAAGAAGAGAGAACCATCCTGCTCATCGATTTCATACACGCCAAGAATCCCGGGATGATTCAACGCCGCGGCAGCCTTTGCTTCCTGCATGAAGCGGGCTTTACTTTCCACATCGGTCGATAATTGCGCCGGCAAAAATTTCAACGCGATAATCCGGTCGAGCCTCGTATCCCTGGCTTTGTACACCACGCCCATGCCGCCTTCCCCGAGTTCTTCAATTATCGTGTAACGAGATATCGTTTTGCCAATCATGACGTTAATGGTTCCGTTCGTTTACATATCCAGTTTTTGATTTGCCCCTTGATACTACAAACCACGAAGTAATGGCTTACACGTGCAGTTCTTCTCCCGGGATCCAATGCGTTGTCAGAGAAAATTCTTTCCCGTCACAATCGTATATCCCTCGACCTCAAGATCCTTTGTCGGAGAGTCAGGGTCTTGCTTTGTTTTTTGAAGTTGCATTCTCCACTGATATACCTCGGAAAGAGTTGTTCCCAATTTTCCCGTGAGCTCCTGAAACAAGCCACTCTGTTCGTACGCCGCCGCGTCTTCTTTGGAATTCCATATTGTTACAGACATGAACCTATCCTTGTCACTTGCACTTTTGGTCAGATACACATACCTGCAACCCTTCACTGTTCGGAGAACCGGCAGAACATTTTCCTGGTAAATCCGCTGGAACTCTTCCGCTTTTCCAGGCCGGACCTGCGGCGCAACAATACGGACGAACAGAGCGCTTTCTTCCGGAATACTTCTCGCCATGCTGGGTGCCGTCACCTGGAACGCTTCAACGACCGGTTCCTCGGTCACCTGTTCGTAGTTCATGGTGAGATCATCGGAAAGACGAACTTTCCACTCAGAAGCATCCGCCAGATATTGTGAAACACCCTCCATCAATTGGTTATACGTTCCTCCTTTTTCGTACGCCTCAGCGCTCTGCTGTTTATCCCACAACGTCATCGATATACATTCTCCCGGCCGATCGGTGCTTTGGATCAAACTTGCGTAGAGGCACCCGGGCGTCGCGTTGAACACGGGCATTACACGTTCATCATACACCTTATGAAATTCCGCAAGACGCTCGGGATCGAGCTTCATTTCAACGAATCTCATAAACATACCATGACCCTTTAAAAAGTGACAGCAGGATTTGCCCGCGCGGCGGGGTTTAAACGGCGCTTCTCAATTTGTTGATCGTACGACGACTACTGTGATATCGTCGGTTTGGGGAACACCGCGTGAAAAAACCTTGACCTCATCCAGAATCTTTTGCAGGAGCAGCGCCGCGGGTTGTTCCCCGGAAGCATTGATCAGCGATTCCAGGCGATCCACCCCGAATAATTCCTGTGCGCTGTTCTGTGCCTCGTTAATACCGTCGCTGTAGATAACCATGCAATCGTTGGGCTCGAGTGTGACCCGTTGTTCCGTGCACATTAAATCATCAGTAAAATTCAAGGGCATGCCGCGGACTTCAAGAACCTTAGCTTTGCGTTCGGAAAAACGGTAGAGAATAGGATAACATTGCCCTGCGTTCGAGATATTGAGGTATCGTTTTTCTGTATCGATGGAGACAAGGAGCATCGTAATGAATGATTTACGCGCGATGCTGCTGCGAAGTATGCTGTTTGTGTTTTTGATTTGTTCCTGGGGGGAAAGTTTCTGAAGTGCATGGGCGTAGAGAACCCCCTTGCCCAGCGTCGCCAGTAGCGCCGCCGACAACCCCTTCCCGGCCACATCGGCAATAACAATTTCGCACGTCGTTTTGCCGTCGGTAATGAAATCATAGAAATCACCGCCGATCTCCTGCGCCGGAATCGTTCTTGCAGCAAACTCGAAATGAGGTAACTGCGGAAGTTGTTTTGGAAGAAGATTCATCTGCACTTCGCGCGCCGCAATCAACTCCTTCTCGAGAATGAGCTTTTTCTGCTCCTCATCGTACAAGCGTGCATTCTCAAGAATCTGCGCCGACTGCGCTGCGATGATCGCCAGCAGCCTCTTGTCGTCCTCTGAAAACTGGCCATGATCCTTCTTATTGAACACAGCCAGAATCCCGATCAGCCGGTTCTTCACGAGTAACGGGACACAGACGAGGGAAGAGATATCCCCCTCGGTCCTAACGCCTGAAAATCGTGAATCAGCTGAGAGATCATTGGAAAGAAGCGGTTTCTTGTTGATCATCATCCATCCCAGGATATTCTGATTGAGATGGAATTGCTCGTGATTTCCCGTGGAATTCTGCGCCCTGATGAGCGTCTTCATTTCCGTCGGCGCCACCTCATCGACCAGCGTAATCATTCCCTGCTGCCCGTTAGACGCACGGACCGCGCGCTTGACAACGCTCTCGATGACCCCATCCAGGCTCATCGTCGAGCTGATCACGCGAGCGAGCTCGTTGAGTAGTGATAACTCATCGACCGCTTTTCTGAGCCGCTGATTCTCCTCCTGGAGGAGCGTTATTTGATCGACACCCATCTGCAAATTCTGATAAGAAGAACAACAATATTGATTGTTAAATGTACCGAAACATTCGTCAACTTTCAATCATTTTCGCTCAGGGAGCGGCTATCCCGATGAAAAAAGTCAGCCTATCTGCCCTCTTCTGTGGAATATTTCAACACTTTTTCGATGCCGCCTGAATTCCAAGCTCGAATCAAAGCCCTTCCCGCATGCGCACCAGAAGAAATGCACTTTACTAAAGTGGTAGGCGCAGTCTGGTTCCTCTCAGGAAAGTGATTTTATGACAGCTCCGTCCATAACCCTCGGGAAAAAAGGTATCACCGGGGAAAATAAAAAGGCGTCCCCCTCTGGCAGGAGAACGCCCTTAAAAATCAAACTCCCACTTCTACGCGGCCGGGACGGCTTCCTTCTTCTTGCCGAAGACTGCGGCAACCAGGATCCCCAGAATAATGTATTCGATTATCCCATAGAGGAACCATTGTAGTGCCAGTGAGTAAGGCATCGGGTACATGGCGTATGAGGCATACGCCATTGGCGTGGCCATGAGAATACCAACGTAGAGGCCATAGCGGATCCCTTCGGATATTCCTTTCCCTTCATAGCCTTTAGAAAAAATGAGCGTGAAGAAAAATGAAACAATCAGATAGACAACATAGAAGATCCAAATCATGCCCGACATATCTGCACGCATAAGGCTCTTCATCGGTTCGGCCTGATACACAGGGGAAAGAATAACGGCATGGATGAGAAAATCCAGGATGGACATCCCGATGAACACGACGATAAAACCAATCCAGACTTTTTTACTCATACTTCCTCCATGGGAAATGATCAAAAAAGTGAATTAGGTTAACACCGCACATCAAACCTACAAAACGGCATAGAGAAAATCAACATATACCGACTCACTGCCATCTGTACGATCCGGGAAAGCGATCCTTCAGCAGATCGTTATATCTATTGATATTCTTCGTTCGGGCTTCCGAAAGATCGATTTCCGCCGCACCGATCATTGCACTATGCGATGGGAGACGGGTAAGAATATCTCCACGGGGGGATACAATCTCGCTGTTGCCAATGTACGCAAGCCGGATTCCCCCACGGTCTTCCGAACCGATCCGGTTTGCAGTCGCCGAGAATACTCTGTTTTCAAGACACCGTGTCACCATTGCATCAGGACAGTGCGGCATAACAAGGTTCGACGGATGGAGAATCACCTCCGCTCCGCCGAGTGTCAGTGATCTGGCGCTCTCGGGGAAAATCCAGTCAAAACAGATCATCATCCCCACCTTCCCGAACGGCAGACCGAAAACCGGGAATCCCAGGTCACCTCCTGCAAAAAGAATCTTCTCGCGGAAAAAGAGATGCACTTTTCTGTAGATGCCGATTAATCCTTCGGGACCTATCAGGGCAGCGGAGTTATACAAACGATCAGATCTCTCAGCAAAACCATAGCACAGGTAACAGTTCCTTTGCCTCGCGATCTCGCTCATGAAACCGAAGGTCCGGCCATCGGACGGTTCCGCGAACCCGGAAAGCTCTTCCCGGTCCAGGAAATTATACCCTGTATTGAAAAGCTCCGGCAGCACAAACAGATCTGCACTTCCGGAGGAGATCAGGGAGCGAGCTTCTTCCAGATTCTTTTCAACTGCGCCAAATTCCGGATTCGTCTGAACTACCGCAATGCGCATAGAGTTCACTCTTGCCCTTTGGTTTTTTCCTCCGGTTCCACAATGACCGCCGGGACATCGAGACTCCTCACCAGCGCATTAAACTGGGGAAGATCCGATCCGAGAATTTTCTTGTATTTCTGGATCTGGGTCTCAAGCTTGGCGGACAACTCATCGTAGACCGCACGTGCCTGTTTCGTCGGCGGAGTGTCGGAACTCCCTGCGACGTTTGATATCGTGGCAATTTTATCATCCAGCATGATCGGATAATTCAACGCATCCTCATTGCTCTTCAGCTTGACCTGAATGATTGCTTCTTCGATTGATTTAAATTGATCGTTGAGCCGCTTTGCCGTATTGGTGATTGTATCCTTGCCGGCATGCTTGCCCATCCGGCTGATGAGGTCATTTGTCTGTTTTCTGATATCCCGAATTGTGTTGACAACCTTGTGCGCCTCGGAAACCCGGTCGCGAACCTTGATAAGGAAGTCGAACTGTTCCTTGAATTCAGCGTCGGATGTTTGCAATCGTGGATCCTTTTTGATTTCGAAGGATTGTGTCCAGTGCTGGTGGCCGAGTGAGAGTCGAACGTAGTACATCCCCGGAACAGCGGCCGGTCCGTCAAGGATACCGCTCCACATGATACCGCCAGGCACTTTGACGGCATCGGGGTAACGCATGTCCCACACAAACCTGTTAAGACCTGAATCTGCCGGGCAGGTTGGGGTTTCATCGTCACCCGATGTTCCTTTGTCCACGCCCTCCTTTTCGGATTTCCCAAGAAAGGACTTGATTAACGAATCGCGATCGTCGAAGAATTCCAGTTTGAGCGAATCTTGTTCCCTTGGTTTCTTCTTGCAGTAATAATAGATAAGAACGCCGTTCGGAGGATTCTTCCCGATTGACAGGCCCGGTCGCGAGAACGAAAACCCGCCCATCCGGTAGGTCATTCGGGGTTTGAAGAGAAAGGTGGCCGCGTGTGCAGCGTCTGCCATTTGATAAAGGGGTGTCAGATCATCGAGGATCCAGAATCCCCGGCCGTGTGTTGCCACCACGAGATCTTTCTCACGCGGTTGAACGGCGATGTCGTGAATCGGTGTGACGGGTAGGTTGTTCTGAAGCGATTGCCAGTGATCGCCGTTATCAAACGAAATATATATTCCACGCTCTGTGCCGGAGTAGAGAATGCCCTTCTTGCCCGGATCGTCGCGGAGAACGTGGGTAAACTCGTTCTGAGGAATACCGTTGACGATCTTCTCCCATGTCCGCCCAAAATCTTTAGTCCTGAAAAGATACGGTCTGAAATCATCAAACTTATACCTCGTGGCAGCAACATAGGCGGTGCCGGGATCAAAATGGGATGCCTCGATAGTGCTGATCATCGAGGACGGTGGAAAAACACCGGATGAAACGTTCGACCAATGGGAACCTCCGTCAGTAGTGAGGTGGACAAGTCCGTCGTCGGAGCCCGCCCAGAGAATCCTGGCATCGAGGGGGGATTCGGCAAACGCAAAGATTGTCCCGTAATACTCAACGCTCGTATTGTCCTTCGTGATCGGGCCCCCGGATGAGTGGAATTTGCTCGTGTCGTTCTTTGTAAGATCAGGACTGATGAGATCCCAGCTCATTCCTTCGTTCGTGGTTTTGAACACCCTGTTTGCGCAGGCATAGACGACTTTTGGATCGAATCTCGATACGAGAATGGGATATGTCCACTGGAACCGGTACGTTGCCTGTTGCGCGCCGGCACCCATGGGATTGTCCGGCCAGGGGGAGACGTCCTGCTCCTGGTCGGTGCGGTGATCGTACCGGGATAAATATCCGTCATAACTTCCGGCATATACGATTTCCGGATCGTCCGGCTTGGGAACGACAAATCCGCTTTCTCCTCCGCCGACCCTGTACCAACTCGTCCGGTCAATCCCGAAACCTGTTGTGCGGCTGGCAATCCTGATCGTCGTGTTGTCCTGCTGTGCTCCGTAGAGATTGTACGGAAATGCACTATCGACGACGACGTGATAGAATTGACCCGTCGGTGCGGTTTCTTCGGTCCAGGTTTGTCCCCCATTGTACGTCACACTTGCACCCCCGTCATTTGCTTCGGCCATTCGCTGGGGATTATTCGGATCGATCCACAAGTCATGGTTGTCACTATGGGAAGTACTGACATGTGCAAGTGTTTTGCCTCCATCAATCGACTTCAACATCTCGACATTCAGGATGTACACAAGGTCGGGATTCACGGGATCCGCGTAGACGTGTGAGTAATACCATGCCCGTTGCCTTATCCGATGATCGTCGTTTACCTTGATCCATTTTTTCCCCCAGTCATCGGATCGATACAGCCCACCTTCGTCGGCCTCGATGAGCGCCCAGACGCGGCCTGCCTTCGCTCGCGAAGGCGCCACTCCGATTCTTCCCTTCACACCTTTCGGTAATCCCTCTTTCTCACCCAGCTCGGTCCACGAGTCTCCTCCGTCAACTGATTTGTACAAGCCGCTCCCGGGTCCACCGCTCGACAAACTCCAGGGGGTTCGGCATGCTTCCCACAACGCGGCGTAAAGTATGTGTGAATTTAAAGGGTCAACTTCGATATCTGCACCACCGGTCTTATCATTTTTGTACAGAATTTTGTCCCATGTTTTGCCGCCGTTCTTTGATCGGTAGATTCCACGCTCGGGATTGGATGCGAACACATGACCGAACACCGCGGCATAGACGAGATTCTCGTCCTTCGGATCGACCTTTATTTTACTTATCGTCTGCGCTTCTCCCAGACCGACGTACTTCCATGTCTTCCCGGCGTCGAGCGATTTATAAATCCCATCACCCGGCATCACGTTACCCCGGATGCAGGCCTCACCTGTTCCGGCATAGACGACATTGGGGTCGGATGGTGCGACTTCAAGAGCACCCACAACGCCAAGTTTCAGGAAGCCGTCCGACACATTTATCCAGCTCTTTCCCCCATCTTCGGTTTTCCAAATACCTCCGCCTGTGGCTCCAAAATAATAGGTATATGGTTGGTCAGCATGGCCGGCTACTGCGATTGAGCGGCCGCTCCTGAACGGTCCAATTTCTCTCCAGAACATTTTCCCGTAGAGAGCGGTGTCAACAACAAACTGAGCGCGTGAATTGACGACAAGGAGAAACGTAAGAAGGACAAGGTGAACAAAGCCAGATCGATTGGGCATGAATGTTCTTTCAGATAGAATGGTATGGAATTCCGATTTAATTCAGGAAATGGCTCAAATGCGAATAAAAACTTCAGAAATATATTGATAGAATCATTCAACAGCAACCAACACCACTCTGCCGCAGAAAAGGTGCTTATAACTCCAATAAAAATAATCTTTTGAATTGGCTTGACATTGCACGAAGTGTTTCTTAAAATATTGGACGAAACATAGCATCGTGGGGCAATCGCGGAAGCAGTCAGGGAGAATGTCTCGCCGCCACCCCTGAAAAGACTGTTTTCTCCATCCCAAAAGAATTTCCGCCCTGACCCCATATCTCATTGTACTACCAGCGCGCCTTTACTGTTCTTTCCAAAATTTGAATTATTTTTCCCTCCGCCGAAATCTCGAATTCATTCTTTACGGCAAGGGTGAACAAAGCAACTCACTCGCGAGTATTTTTGAACGTAACGGTTGCAGGCGAACTATTCGGTTTCCCGTCGTCCGCACACCATCCGGTTGGGAATCGTGAGATAACGGAAAATTTCAAGAAAGGAGTTTTGAGCTATGACAGAACGGTTACAATGTCGAGCGCTCATTCTCACGTTGGTGTTTTCTCTCCTTCTCGCACTTCCGGCGAACAGCAGCGCACAGCAGCCAGCCTCCCCAACTAACAAGATCTATTCAAATATCCTGGCGGCGATCTCTCAGCTGAAATCAGAGGGGATTACAGCTCGCAACGCACATCTGATGAATTTGCCAAAACGTTTTCAGAACGGATTGATCCGCTTCGATGATCAGGGCCGTGTCGGGTTACAGATCAGGACAAGCACTCTGACAACAAGCGTTCTCTCCTCACTCAGGTCGATAGGAGCAAATATTCTCCTATCAATCCCACCCGATAATCTGATTATAGCGTATGTGCCGATCGATCGGGTCGAAACCGTGGCGGCCCTGCCGGAGATAAAAGTTCTCCGCCCGATCACCGGTGGCGTTACAAACTTCGTTACAAGCGAGGGTGATAGCGTTCATCACGCAAGAGATATTCGCTCGGATCTTCATGTTCTGGGAGATAGTATCAACGTCGGGGTGATATCCGATGGCTGCGTCTCCTGGATGCAGGCTGTCATCAGCGGTGACTTGCCTGCGGCATTTGGTCCGCCAAACTTCACGTATGCCGGAGGGGGTCTGAATAAGATAGGTTTAGGAGACGAGGGGACCGCAATGATGGAGATCATTCATGATCTTGCCCCACAAGCAAACCTGTATTTTTATGGTGCACTTTATGATGCCCTGGGGAGCTTCGCACACATCGATGCGATACACCGGCTTGTGAGAGAAAAACAATGTAAGATTATCGTCGATGATCTTACGTGGTACGATCAGCCAATGTTTGAGGACGGAGACGTCAACACAGCCAACACTGTCGCTGCGGCAGCTCAGTGGGCGAATGATACCGGGGTGGTCTACATCAGTTCGGCAGGCAACTGGGCAGATGGACCGCCTCATATCATCAATCGGACACATTACCAGGCATTGTATAGCGACAACAACCCGGCGCTTAACAACGGCGTAAAACCTCTTCCACAACCGATGATACCTCCTGGGATGGTCCCACCAATTCCCCCCGTTGCAGGAGGGCCTCTTCCCATGTGGCCATATCGAGATCTCCACAATTTTAGTACCGTCGTCGGCGTGGTTGACCCCGCGCTCACGGTCATTGTTCCCGGCTGGACAGGTTATGAGCCGACCACGCTTCACATCATATTGGAGTGGGCAGATCCTCCGTCATTGCCCAACGACCCGGACGCATGGGGATCATCGGCTGATGACTACGATCTTTATCTCTACGATGCCGGCCTGTCAAGAATAGTTGCAAGCAGCACGATAGCACAAATGGGGAATCAGGATCCGAGAGAGCAAATCGACTTCACCAACCTCGGTCATACGGATAGTACATATAACATCGTGATAAATCACCTTGATACCATTCCCCAATTACATCCTCCAAAACTCTTGGGCATGTACATCAGCGGGTGTAGTTGGGTGGAATATTTTACGCCGCAAAACAGCATCTGGGGGCAGCCCGGAATTGCCGATGTTATTGCTGTGGGCGCTGTCCCCTGGAATAACAGCAGTGTCATCGAACCATTCAGCTCAATCGGAAACTATGATGTGTATCTGCCGGCATTTATGAGCAGACCCAAACCTGATGTTCTCGCCGTTGATGGCGTGACGATCTCCGGCGCAGGTGGAAGTTTCCTCCCACCGTTTTTTGGTACCTCCGCTGCTGCACCTCACGTCGCAGCAATGGCGGCTCTCATACTCTCAAAGTGCAAGGAGATGACACCGGCACAGGTGCATGCAAAATTTGAGCGCACTGCACTGCCATTGACAGGCTCAGTTCCTGATCCGACGTACGGCTACGGCTTTGCGGATATCCAGCGGGCATTGCTGGAGGTCGATACCGCCGTTGGACAAACAAACCTTTATACAATGAACAATAACGTCAATGTCCCAATGTTCTACGCGACAGGCGATGGATATGCAATGAACACAGCCACGGTAACCGGCGGTCTTAATCAACCGACAACAGTGAGCAGTAGGGTGTCGGTGACATCCGGCAGCCCATACGCTGATGCTCTGGTGCAAGAACTCTCATGTCCGACTGTTAACAGATGGTTTCAGTTGACCCAGACTGGCGGAATATCCGGAGGATATAATACTGTCCTCACCGCTTACATTGACGAAAGCGAGCGCCAAGCAGCGGGGGTTTCCATAAACAATCTCCGTATTCTTCACTACAATGGCGGCATCTTCGATATTCTTACTCAGGCGGCTGCTCCGCAGCAGATCAGGAATACCTGGGTCATCAAAGCAACATTCAACAACGCTTCACTTTCTCCGTTCTTCGTCGCGTATCTCGAGCGGGGAGTAGATGCTGCCACCGTAGCAGGAAACAGCGGATCGCAGGATTCTACTGTCACTGTCAGATTTTCAATTCAGAACACCGGCAACGGGTGGGATTCACTTTCCTACCATACCAGAGACACGCGCTCATGGACATTGGTGCCGACGGATTCCGCATTCTCCCTTGGGCCCGCGGCTTTATCCAATTTTGACATCAGGGTCACTATATCACACACCGATACTGCGGGAACTGTGGATACCGTGTGGCTCACTGCGAAATCCGTGTCGGATCCGACGCTCATAGATTCGAGCTATGCAACTGTCACGGTGGTGCCGGGGATCTCCGCCCTTTCGTACCATATGGATGCGGGATGGAATATGGTTTCGGTACCGCTCCAAACGGCTGATCGCTGCAGGTATACTCTCTATCCATCAGTGGTTTCGAAAGCTTTTATGTACAAAGGTGGTTATGTTCCGAAAGATACGCTCGACTATTGCACCGGATACTGGGTAAAATTCGACAGTGCAAAGGACATCGAATACACCGGTCTGAAGAGGGAAATTGACACCGTTGATGTCGACAGCGTATGGAACATGATCGGCAGCATCAGCGCACCTGTTGATATCGACAGCATTGTCCAGATTCCTGAACATATCGTGGCATCGCCCTTCTATACGTACAACGGCGGCTACCTGACAAAAGATTCGATTGAACCTGGCAAGGCATATTGGGTGCGGACAAACCATGCGGGAAAACTTGTCCTGAAGCACTCTTCCGCGTCATCCAATCAATCCCATCTGAAATCCTCTGTACCTCTTGCCGGTCTAAGCTCGATCCATTTCGCTGACCGTTTGGGCGGGAGCCAGACACTGTACCTCGGCAGTGCGGGGAAATTTGGCGGAGATCTCGCTGGATATGATCTGCCACCGATTCCCCCCGAAGGATCATTCGACGTCAGGTTCCGTTCACAGCGGATTCTCGAAGTGTATGATGTTTCTGTCTCAAAGGCGATCTATCCCGTAGATGTTCAAACCAGTGATCCACTCTGCAGGGTAACAGGCAAGGTTGTTGATCAAAATATCACAGTATATCTCACCGATGGAACGGACTGGATTGTTGAGCTATCACCGGGGAAGACGGTAACACTCCCTGTAGGATCACAGCGATTCCAGCTCGTGGTAAAGGGTCGAATCCATGCACAACCGGAACAGTGGTTCGCACTTGAAGCCGCTTATCCAAATCCATTTAATCCCTCCACCACAATCAGATATCATCTGCCGGTTGAGAGCAAGGTGGCACTGAGGGTTTACGATATGTTCGGACGCGTCGTAGCAGTGTTGAAAGATGGAATTGAGGATGCCGGCCTCAAAGAGGTGGAGTGGAATGCATCGAGAGTCGCCAGCGGGATATATTTCTATAAATTGACGGCGACCAGCGCAATTAATCCAACGAAGAACTTTTCACAAATGAAGAAGTTGATTCTCATCCGGTAATAACACAAGGAGGGTATTTCGGTCGGGGGTTTCAAACTGGTCGGGATTTTTCACAAAGTGATCGCTTTGTGAGACTCCCGGCTGCGGTAGAGAAACTCCCGACCATTATAAATGGGACATCCGCGAGAGACTGACAGACAGAGGTCAGATTGTTTTGCACTGGTTGATGCAGATTAATCAGGAAAGCATAAGGGGGGTTCGCCGGGGAGAGCAAAGTGGTATGATTTTCATTTTGAGAGGAACACCTTTCTCATCGATTTGAAGAACATCCGATTCTGACCATAGGAAGATTGGGTGTTTTCAGTATTCATATAACAGAAGTAACCGCTTGGGGCAAGCTTTCCCCGGCAAAACCTAGCTCCGTATTTCCAAGATCCATCCGTGAATGATTGACAAGTGTCGAGATTCTCTCGCCAAATATGGTGAACATGACAATCGTCAGAACCGAAAGTTCTGGCACATCGAAGGGGACAACACTCGATGGATTGAACGGGTTAGGATTTCGGACGCTGTAGGAGGGTGGCTATCCTCTTGTGCCGAAGGAGTGGATTTCTGAACCGCTACATAACAATAGAAAGTTTCACACCATAGGTGTGGTGAAATTCCGCTGGTCCGATACTGAGGTTGGGAGGAAGGGAATTGAATTTTTCCACCATGCGCGTACTGAAATATCCTATTAAACCTCCTACAAAACAATCGCTCATCCAGTGCATTCTTTCCATCACTCTGCTGATAGCAATGCCGGACGCGAATGAATACGAGATATAGGAAATCCAGGGTTCATCATATGCATCGGAGATGGTTGTGGCTGCTGCAAATGCGGTTGTCGTATGACCTGACGGGAACGCATCAAAACTCGCAATCCCCCTTGTGCGAAGGTTGTTCCGCCGGAAATATGAGAGTGGTCCGTTCCACTTCCCGCCAGGCTGGGTTGCAACGTTCGGTTGTTCCCTGCCAAAGAGGTACTTCATGATCTGCACGCCAAGGCCACTCGCCAGAAATGATTCCAGTCCTATTTTCCCGATCTGCGTGGACTTCTTATCATTCGTAAAAATCCCATAGCTGAGATAGCTGCCAAACAAACCCACTGAGATGGTCCCGGTCCCAAGAGTAGTGATTGCCGGACTGATTGAACTTAACTGCGCGCTGTGCCTCCTCCAGCCATACAACGTGGTGTATATCTGCTGATCGAAATGAATCATGCCGGCTGTGATCACTGCTGCCCCGGAAACGTACAGCGAGGTCTGGATGAGGGGGTTGAGAGATTGAGCCGTCTCAACGACTGTGGGGGCATTCGTCAACTCGATCCCCGGTGTCGCCGCTGTCGAATCATGCGGCGATTCCACTCCGCCTGCGAGTGTCATCAAGTTATAAGACAGGACCAACAACAATAGCTTTATTTCTCTCATTAGACAGTATTTCCCAGATGGCAATTTATTTCTTCTCAAATGACGAAATTTACATAATACCAGAATAACAACACGCCAGCTTAGACGCAACCCCGAAGGGTTCTTCGAGACAGCATGAATATGTCTCACAGGCGGGATATACTTTTTGACTCTTCGAGCTCCTCAATAGTCCTCGGCCAATCGTCTTTCAGGAGGCGGGACAGTGATCTGTCTGCCAGAAGTTTACCATTGGTCTGGCATCGGGGACAATAATTACATTCATTCTCGGCATAGACAATT
>JAWOMQ010000143.1:0-18231 GCA_033852415.1 Bacteroidota bacterium | reverse complement strand
CCAGATCACGCCGGATAAAGTCCGCGAAATTCTCGGGAACTTCATCTAAAATAATTGCCACGCAATCTCCCTCATCTGGTATTAATGCACTTATTCGCATTCTTTGAAAGGGCATTTAGTCTGGTTGACAATTGTCTTTCTATTGAGTACTATTCATAGCGCTTATCAGGGGACCACAATTCCCAAGCGAACCCGTCAGCGGAGGTATCCGTGGGAGCGTGTCGTTCTTTCAAACTGTTAGCAATTTCCTAGTAATTCGGCTGGCGTACCGGCGGGCACGAGGCCTGCGGCGGTATGACGTGAGCCGGAGAACAGTTGTCAAAATTCGGCGGCCGGCATCAACTGCCGGTCAGGAGAAAGTTTGATTGATGAGAACGATTCCCAAACAGACCATTTCAGCACTCCTTTTATTTCTCATTTGCGGCACAACGACTTATTCGCAGGGATGGAATGAGTTGTATACGAACAACATCATGGAATACCAGGGGGTCTCGTTTACGAACGCGACAACCGGTACCGTGGTAGGGAAAATATACGATTCGCACGGGTGGGAAGGTCTTTTGATGACAACTGCCAACGGCGGGGCAAACTGGATCCTGGCGAAATATTTGGGCAAGCCGCTGTTCGGAGTTCACTTTGTCGATTCGACGCATGTCTGGGCGGTGGGATCCGCAGGGGCAATTCTGCACAGCAGCGATGCGGGAGCGACCTGGCAATCACAGGAGAGTGGAACCTCGGAAGATCTCCACTCAGTGTTCTTTGTCAGCCCGACCCACGGGGTAATTGCCGGCTCGGGAAGCACGGTACTCCTGACGACGGATGCGGGTGTTACGTGGGTCCGCGAGGGGACCGGTCTGCCGACGTTGACGTTCAGAAGCGTTAAGTTTGTCAACAATATGGTTGGTGTTATTGTCGGCGACAGAGTGATTGTGAAAACGACCGATGGAGGATTTACGTGGAGCATTAAACGGCTGACTCAAGACACCCTCACCGATGTCTCCTTCGCAGATCCGGGCAACGGAATTGCTGTTGGGAGACGGGACAGTACCGCACTCGTTTTGCGAACCATCAACGGGGGTGAGAGCTGGTATCCATTATCGGCCGAAGTATCAGGTACGGTCGATGCTGTTTCGTTCCCGTCGCCACAAATTGCCTATCTCGCCGGATTTGAACCGAACGGCTCTGCCTTGCTGTTGAAATCTGTAGATGGAGGCACCTCCTGGTGGCCGCAAGACAATGCTGTTACCCAGAACACACAAGTATTTTTGGATGCAATAGATTTTGCCGACACGAATGTCGGTTTCGCGGTTGGGGCTCACAGCATAGATGGGACGGTGGATGGAGGTGGGTATCTCCTACTGCCGGGTGTTCACCAGGTCTATCCTCCTGACAACTCACATTTCAGGGAAACCAATGTCGCCGTTGGTTGGGAGAGGTCTGGATTGGACAGCTGTACTTACCGGCTTGAACTTACGCAAATGAACTTCCTGGACACCGCGGGTCTGATCGATACCGCATTCAATTTTACCAATTTGTTTCGCGGAGTTACATTCAATTGGCGGGTGATGGTGAGGAAAACAATTAACGGACATCTTGCTCAAAGCCCATGGTCGGACTTCTGGACCTTCAGCACAGATCCGACACCGGTGACGATTCAGCAGATTCAACAGGTCAATGGCGACTCTCTTCTGCTTGCAGATCAGCGTCAGTTATCAGACAGCGCTGATTGGCACCTGCAGGGATCTCCTCTATACGGGCTGCATGTCTGGACTGTGACACGGTGTATCGTTCCACCACTCATCCTTACAAAGAACCGATACACGATGGTCATGTATGATACGGCTGGTCCATCGCTTCCATGGCGGGGAATTATGGTACAATGCGATCCCTATGGACCTCTTTCCGCATTTCTGGATTGTCATGCGGGAGACATCCTCTATTCAAACCACACTGTCACCGAGATTCCCTGGCCTAACAGTGTAAGCGATACGAGATTACAGTGTCTTGGCGTTGAAAGGCTCGGAACGGGAAGCGAAGGAGTGCTTCCCCTCAATGTGCAGGTGTCGGATTTCTATGCTGGTTCGTATCCCACGGGGAAAATTAACTTCAGCAACGGGGAGCAGTATGAAGGAATGCTGGTCGAGCTCCATGGTCTCCAGTCTACCTCGGTCATAGATTCGTCCAGCGGGACATTCATGATGGTCGATTCTGCGGGAAACACTTTTTCCGAATCTGATTTTTCAAAGTGGTTTACACTTGCGGAACACAGAGATTCGTCTTCCCATTATTCAGTTCCATTGCATGCGAGGATTGATACGATTCGTGGAATTATAGTGAGTGCCAGCGGATCGCCAAATCCGAATGGAGGTTACGGGTACACTATTGCTCCTGTATATCCAGGTGATATTGTTTACGGCGGTTCCAGCCGAAGCCAGATCTCGGGAACGATATTCGCTGATAACAATCAGGATACTATAAGAAATGCCGGAGAGCCGGGAATCGCAGGTTGGAGGGTAACACTCACAGGAAAAGCGGGGAGCGCCACGTTCAGCGACCGATCAGGTCAGTTTTCTTTCAGCGGGATCGATTCAGGGACTTACACCGTAACCGTGCAGCCCTCTCCGGAATATAGCAGGACATTTCCCTCCTCAGGGGCGTATACGAGGAGTATCGGAACCAATGATACAATTTCAGGATTAGATTTCGGCTTTCACTTCCATTTTAATCAGTTGTTTGGAATTGTATTCGAGGACCGGAATCGGAACGGCGTGAAAGACGATTTTGAGGCGGGCATACCGGATATCCGGATGAGGCTGAGCGGTGACCAGAATGATTCAGTCACAACGGATTCGGCAGGATATTACATTTTTAGTCAGCTGATCCATGGCACTACGAAGCTCAGACCTGACATTATGCCGCCATGGGAACTCATTTGGCCGCCCTTTCCCGATGGCTACGAGGTCATATTTAACCATGATACCGCCGGTGTCACCCATGTCGATTTTGCGCTTGAGAAAATCCCTGTGCGCGTAAAGGTTGAAATGTCTGTGAACGACAACATGCCGCTCGACAGGAAACTGATTGCCTGGGGGGTCCGACCCGGTGCATCCTATGGAATCTGGGGTGTCGATCCCGCGTGCACGAACGAGGACTTTGCCGAACACGAGCTGCCGCTCCCTCCGCTAATTAACGGCTATTTCGACGGGCGATTCATCAATCCAAGCTTCATCCCGGATCGGTTCGAGTTCGGTTCATGGTACGACATGCGGGATTTTTCATCGCAGACACAGGTCGATACGCACGTCGTGATCTTTCAACCCGGGTACGTTGTCGGCGCCGATTATCCAATGAGCTTCACGTGGTCGAAAGATTATGTGAAGAATTCCTTCATCGGTCCCGTCACCCTCACATATCCTTCCGGACCGGTCGTTGATATGAAAGAGGTCGATTCCATCACTGTGAGCAATCCGGCAGTCTACTTTCTAAGAATAATCTCGCAAGGGCCGAACATTCCTCTACGGTACGCCCAACGCTGGTGGTTGGTCTCCCTGCCCATGGAAACTAACTTGCAGCGTTTAATAGACATTTTCCCCTCGGCTATTACAAAAGCATACGCTTACACGGCATCAACCGGGTACAAGATTTGCGACACGCTTTCGCCCGGCAGTGGTTATTGGCTCAGGATGATCTTCGCGATTGATTCCGGGCAGGTAAACGGGAATCCCATAACGCTGGACAGCATATCAGTGGCGGCTGGGTGGAATATGGTCGGCTCACTTGGTGTTTCAATACCGACGGCTGATATCCTGAGCGACCCACCCGGAATTCTATCTTCCCATGTTTTCGGTTATGACAACGGCTACTATGTAACTGACAGCGTGAGGCCGTACTTCGGTTACTGGATAAAATCATCGGGGAGCGGCAAACTGATCATGCGTGCGTCTCCGCATTCACGGACGGTTCCAAGGACAGGTTTGACAGCGCAGGACATTATTTCGATGAATGTTATTCGTATCGTGGATGCAGCAGGAGTCGGACAGTCGCTCTATTATACAAGCAGAGCTGATGCAAAGTCGCTCGAGCAAATAATGGTCGAGCTTCCGCCGCTTCCTCCGGAAGGGATCTTCGATGCCCGGTACACGACAAACCGCATGATCGAGGGAGTAATCCTGGGAGAGGAGAAAGAAATTGGGGTCAGATTGACGTCGGCGCATTATCCTGTGTCGGTAGAATGGAATGCGCAGGATCTGTCGTCGTCGGCAATACTCACTGTAGGAAGGTTTGGACAACGGCTCGAGGGCTCCGGCAGGATGTTGGTTACTTCTCCCGAACAAGCGATAAAGCTCAGAATTTCTGGCTCGTCACGAATTCCGAAGGCGTATGCGTTGTCTCAGAATTATCCCAACCCTTTTAATCCGTCAACTGAAATCGAGTACGAGCTGCCGACAGCGAGCAAGGTGACACTGCGAATTTACAATGTGCTGGGTCAGGTCGTGCAGGTGCTGTCCGACCGGGTTGAGGATGCCGGCAGCAAGAGTGTAACCTGGAACGCATCATCATATCCCACCGGAATATACTTCTGCAGGATGACCGCCGTGGCGACTTCCCGGGGTGACGCGTCATTTTCACGCGTGATCAAAATGATGCTCTTGAAGTGATCGAACCGGCAGTTGCAAAAGCACTCCCTCTTACCAGAACGATGCAGAAATAGTTTACCTTTCCCCGATTTCTCTGGGGCCACCCTGATTTATAATCCCTGGTGTAACTATCGCGGTGGTTCGCTGCGAGCAGACGTGGGTCGTTTGGGCTGTGGCGCCGGGGAATTGTTGGACGGCTGCTGAGGAGGATTGCTTTGCGGTTGAATTTTGGGTGGATTGACCTGTACCGGTGCAGCCCGACCTGTGTCGACCGACGTGCCTGCACCCTTGATGTTCGGCGGCGGTGCCTTGATCTGTGTTCTCACCGCACCCTTCGCGCCTCGTGTCGCGCCGCCGCGCGATCCGGAGTTGTGTGTGCCCGTACTGCTGCCCGCCGGGGATGTTGTTGAACCACGCTGACCGCCTGCGTTCCGGTTATCACCCGATGTATTGGTTGTCCCTGTATTTGGTGCAACGATGTGCGGCGTCCCGAGACTTGCTCCGGTGGGAAGAGATGGGGAGCCGGCTGGTGAGGAATAGTCTGATCTTGAATTCCCGAAATCGCGCACACCCTGTCCGCCCTGTGGCTGCGAATCGTTGGTTCCGGTCTGTGAAACGCCGACAGGAAGAGGAGAATAATACATAGGCCTGGTGTATGCCTGTCCGTACGGGTAAAAGGGAGAATGATGGTAGTAATATGCAGAGCTGTAATTTGAATACGCCCCTCCTCCATAACCGTATGAGTATGCGGGTTGGTAATCGAACGACCATGTCGTCGCATCCATATACGCAAACTGCTCAGATGGGAAAATCGGTGGATAATAGTAGGAAAAATTCATCCGCTCTCTGTATCCCAGGGTGCAATCATCATAGCCGGAGTATGTCCCGGCATCACTGTAATCACTTCCACCCTGAGAATAGACCGCTTCGGTTTCCTGATCCTCCTTGACCCCAATTTGAGTGTAACATCCGGGAAGTACAAACAAGAAAACCGCGATTAGTATGAAAAGAGTAGACGCAAGAATTTTCATGGCTCCACCTGAACTTTCAAAAATCCCCATATTCGTATGCTAAGCCTGGGGGGACAACACCTTAATCTAATCAGAAAATCATTAGAAATCAATGGATAAAGTTGCATTCACTTCTATCTTCGAATCCGCACAGTGAATAGTTTCAATGAAATGATCCCCTTCATCAACATTCAAATGAAGTAAAATGTCTTGAATTATGCCGATTTAGGGTGACTTTCGGATTCGCCAATAATGCCACTTTGCGCACTGCCATCTGACAGATCACTGAAATTGTAAATATTCGGAGAATTCTTAAATTAAAAAGAGAGAACGAGAAACTTCCCAATCTGCCTGATTTAATGTTTGATTTGATTGCTGAAGTAAACCAAAACGCAAAAGCGTTGTCTATTCTTATATCGCATCTCATCCAATATCACATTATCAATGAGGAGTTATCATGAAACAGTTACTCGCGCTCTTTCTTTTATTTGTTGTCAGCGCGTTGGGTGCCGAATTAAAATCCCTCAAGATCGGAGATCAAGTCCCCGCCTTCGCACTGAAGAATTACGACGGCAAAGAGTATTCACTTCAAAATTTGCTCAAGAGTAATAAGTTTGTGGTCGTGATGTTCATTGCGACTCAATGCCCGGTTTCGAACGGATATAACGAGAGGATGGTAAAACTTGACGAGGCTTATGCTGCGAAGGGGGTAAAATTTGTTGGTGTCAATGCGAATGTGAAGGAAAGTGTTGCAGAGATCACCGAACATGCAAAGAGCCATGGGTTCAAGTTCCCTGTTCTCAAGGACGAGCAAAATAAAATTGCAGATGCGTACGGCGCTCAGGTGACGCCTGAAATTTTTGTCATTAACCCCACGGGAAAGCTGATGTATCACGGCAGGATCGACGACAGCCGGAATCCTGAAAAAGTTCATGCCCAGGACCTTTCGCTGGCTCTCGATGCGCTCCTCGCAGGCAAGGAACCTCCGCGAACGGAAACCAAGGCTTTCGGTTGTTCCATTAAGCGCGTGATGGCTGATTGACACGCCTGGCTAAGCGCTTTATCCGTTATCCGCGGAAGAGAGGAGGCATCACGTTGTCGTCCTTTTTCCCCGACATGTGCCGGCGGATCATTCTGCCTGCGCTTGTTCTTCTCGCGCTGAATACATCATCGGCGGGAAACGGATCACAAACTGATTCACTCCCGCCGGTTCAGAAGATCGATCACAAGGGAATCCTCGACATGGTGCGGACGGGTGACCACCGCGCCACACTTGTCAATGTCTGGGCGACTTGGTGTATACCGTGCCGTGAGGAAATGCCCGGGATTATTCGTTTGCGAAAGCAGTACCGGGAGAAAGGTCTGAACGTTATCCTTGTCTCCGCAGATGATATCGGGAACGCCGATAGCACGGTGCCTAACGTGCTTCGGGGCTTCGGTGTGGATTTTCAGACGTACATCGACAACGATAGTACGGATGAGGAGTTTATCGGGGGCATGAATCCTGATTGGAGCGGGGCACTCCCCACCTCGTTTATTTATGATAAGGGCGGCAAACTTGTGAACATGATGGTTGGCGGTAAATCATACGCCGCATTTGAAAAAGAAATCCGGAAACTATTTATCCGGGAACATTAATAGAGCCGGCCCCCGCCGGTTCATCTGTGAAGGAGCTCCGCGTTGAAGACAGTTGCCTTATTGACCGTTTCAAATACATTTATGACGTTTGCGTGGTATGGCCATCTCAAATTTAAGGAGGTGGCACTCTGGAAGGTGGTTCTCGTCAGCTGGGGAATCGCATTTTTCGAGTACTGCTTTCAGGTGCCGGCGAACAGGATTGGCCATGAAGTATTCAGCGCCCCGCAACTTAAAGTCATGCAGGAGGTGATTACTCTCCTCGTGTTCGGCGTTTTTTCAATCGTCTATCTTCAGGAAGACCTGAAGTGGAACTATGTTGTTGCCTTCCTGCTGATCCTTGGCGCCGTATTTTTTGCCTTCAAAGAATGGTGAGAAATTGAGGGTTGTCCCGTGTCCCGGGCAACCCTGCCGGTGTTTATGGGTGGGCGTTTGACAATCAGAAGATGATTGTCTACTTTTCTTTATCTCCCTATCGTTCCGGTTCCTGTAATTCGTGCAAATATGCAATCGAAGATCAACAATTTGAGAGGTGAGTATGTTCTGCCCTAATTGCAAAGCCGAGTACCAGCAGGGATATACACGATGTTCCGATTGCGATGTGCCGCTGGTGGATACCTTGCCGGAAGAGTCTCACGGAGAAGTCGATCCCGATGCCCGATTTATCAAACTCTTTGAGACGAACGATCAGACCGATATATCGGTTGTTAAGAGTATTCTCGATGGGGCAGGGATACGGTATTTTTTCCAGAACGATCTCATGAGCGTCATCTACCCGTTCATCCAGCCGGCCGCGCTGATGGTGCTGGAGGAAGACGTTGCCAGGACAGTGGACCTTCTCAAAGACGTAAAGCTGAACTACCTAAGAATGTTCTTTGCGAAAAACGAGTAGCGTGAGGTTGTTTGCAACACTTCAAATTCTGTCCCTTAATTTTACTGCTATCCGCAAACTTCACCTTCTCACTATTTATCTTTCGTTTTTCCCCTTTCGTACCTCACGGCAACGCATACACGAATGAAATCCTCGGCTCGATGCGCTTTTGAGGTTTATAGCCGATGACATGGTTGTCGTTGTCCCGGATTGGTGTATACGTCCATAAATATCGCGTGGAGACCATAATGTACTCCACCGGTTTGTATCCGATCTCAGCGTACAAGTACGATCGTTCATCGGTTGTGACGAGGTCCTTCCATCCTTCGATGTTCACCTTATCATATCCCGCCGTCAGCACTATTGGAGAGCCCTGGGGGGTCAGATTTGTGCTCACATGGACCATCCCGCTGGAATCCTCATTGTCAAACCTCTGGTAGGTGCCGATAATGTCGAACGTGTTCAGAAGGCGGATAAGAAGTTCGCCGTAATAACCATTGTAATTGCCGCTGAGGTACTTGAGGAGATAACTCTTGCTCGTACCGGTGATTGTGTTAATCCTGTCGAGTTCGTAGAATTCATCAAAGTACGACGGGAGATAGTGCTCGCCGTTAAATAATCGTTCCAGCTTCAGACGAAAAGTGAGTTGCTGTGTCGCATTAGCATCAAAGATGATACCCGCAGCAGTTCCGTCGCCAAAATCAAGAATCTTGGCATAGTCTGCAAAGAGTGTCACTGTTGCACGTTCACTCTGGATCACGGGCAAACCGATATCAGCGCCGACAATGTTTAAGGATGATTGAGCGGAAACATCGAGAGGAGAAAGAGACCTGATTGAATCGATCCTTGCATAGCGGTCGAAGTCGCCGGCATACGTGGCGCCGATCTCAAAATTGCCAACCACCGGCACATCCGCGAGTGATGAAAACTGAAGCGGGCGGACATACCCGCGAATCCCGGCTACTCCTGCCTGGCCGAAGTTTCCATACATCATCTGAAATCCGTACTGACCAAAATTCAGGAACGTCTCAAGCCCGATTTTCCGCGTATCAAAACTGGGGCTGTTATTGTAGAGGTTGATGATGCTTCCGTGACCGATGGTTACGTAATCGAGCGCTCCAAGCTTAATGAAAAGAGGATCGGTTTCCAATCCATACCTGATGTATCGGATCACGCTCAGGTAGTCGGAGAACTCGTTGAAGTTCTCTTTTCGCAGATTTCCGTTGGCATCAAAATCGAGGATGAGATCCAACCCGATACCGATTTTTGAGAATGAAAATTCCGGACGGAAATGAAATGTGTAGTACGGCTGATTGTCGATCCACGTCATCCCAATACCAGCAGCAAGCTGATTATTTGCCGAAGGAGGAAACTGGGCAAACAGGGATGCCGGCAAAAGGATGGAAAGCAAGACTATGACCGTGGTTTTCATAAAGTCGTCCTTTTTCATTATTGAAGAAAAATGTACCTCTCTTTGGAATCGGAGTCAAGTGTCGGATTGGCCCCATCACGCAAGAATTAACTCCTGCAAATCCTGGGAGACAGCTGGTGATGACACTCCGTCTTGACTCTTAAAAAATTTCTTGATACACTTCCAGCGCAGTTTCTCTCCCTAAAGAGAGAGTTGTTCCACATCTTCAAAGGATGCTTGTGGAATCGCCCCCTGCATCGCCGATGCTGTTGAGCGAATATGAAAAGCCCACCGCTCAACACTACAAAATCCTCTTCATGAGTTGGGCCGGCTGGCTGTTCGATTTTTACGACCTGATTCTCTACACGTTTCTCCTTATCCCCATTGGTCAGGAACTTCACATCTCGAATGTCGGTCTATCCTATGTCCTGGGCACCTCCCTGGCTGCGACCGCACTGGGTGGAATAGTCTTTGGCATGTTGTCCGACCGGTATGGGAGGAAGAACGTCCTACAGTGGACCATTCTCACATACAGCATCGGAACGTTCTTATGCGGTTTCGCCTCCGGCTTCCTGCCGCTGATCATTTTTCGCACTATCACGGGGCTTGGTGTCGGGGGTGAATGGGCGACCGGCCAGACATACATTGGCGAAACGTTTCCGCCGGGAGTTCGTGGAAGATTTGGAGCGTTCATGCAGACCGGCGCCCCGATCGGAATCGCTCTCGCCTCGGTCGTGGGAGGGCTTCTCTCTCCGATCGTCGGATGGAGGATCTGTTTTCTGATTTCTGTGCTGCCGGCGCTGCTCGTCGTGTTTGTGAGAAAGAGCCTTCCTGAATCCGATATGTGGATTGAACGCAGGCGGCTGGTCAAATCACAAATAGCTTCGGGCGTAAGTCTGGCGTCGTCTGAGACATCCAACAAATTCTTGCTGCTTTTCTCGCGATTGCACCGGAAGGTATTTCTTCTTTGTTTGGTGCTGGCGTTGTTCGACATGTCTGCCTACTGGTTTACCTATACCTGGCTGCCCGGCTACCTTTACCAGGAGCGCCATTTCTCAATGACCAAGTCGGCTCTCTGGATTCTCGTTACTCAAGCGGGTGGATTCATAGGGTATTTCACCTTCGGATTTTTCGCAGACAAATTTGGACGCCGCCCTGCCTATACGGTCTATTCTTTTGTCATGGCGCTCGGATTAGTCATGGTCACGCTGCTTTGGAATGTTATTATCGACATCCCGGCATTGATTCTTCTCTGCATGTTCCTCGTCGGTTTCGGCACGGGAATGTTTGGCGGATACGGCCCGTTGTTTGCTGAACTTTTTCCGACAAATATCAGAAATACCGCCATGGGTACTGCCTTTAATGTTGCCCGCGGAGTTCAGTTCTTCACACCTGTTATCATTACTGCGATCGCCCCGCGATATGGATTGGCGGGAGGGATTTCCCTCGCCTCGCTCTTTGCACTCCTGACAGGGTTGTGGGTATGGACAATTCCGGAAACAAAGGGGAAGAAGTTGGACATCCTGTCCAAACCTGCGACTTGAATTCTTTTCATTCAACCGGGCGGCAGATGTAATAGTGGATCAGATGGGAAGTTTGCACGGGGATTTCTACAATCCTCTGCGCGATTGTGTGGTCTGATGGTTCTGTGAAAAGATGTCGCGACAGTCAATGAAGCAGAAGCCCGGCATTGCGATATTGTTGAAGCAATTGAAATTCTTCAAATCCTTTTGTTAATTACACAGGATGAAGGTTTCTTTGAAGGATAGTAAACCCACGACGGGCAATGCCGCGCTTTCAGAGCAGGAGCTCCTGCGAAAAGCAAAACTTGGAGATGAGAAGGCCTTCACCGAAATAGTCCGGCGCAATGAGGAGATGGTCTATAGTTTTGCGTACAAGGTTTGCAGAAATGAGGATTATGCCAAAGAGGCATTCCAGGACACTTTTGTCAATGTCTACCGCAAGCTGAAACAGTTCGACGGAAAATCGAAACTGAGCACCTGGCTATACAGTATCGTTTCGAACAATTGTTTGATGAAAAGACGCAAGCGGAAACTGGAAAAGGAATCGGTTTCCATTGATGAGCTGATGCGTGGTGATTTGGACGGGGCAGGTGACGGAGGGGCTTCTGTTCTGCATCCCGAATGGAAAACGACCCCTTTTGATGATGCAATGAGGTCTGAGCTCAGAGGGGTTCTTGATGAATCGATTCAGAAATTGCCGGTAGAGTACCGTCTTGTTTTCATCCTGAGGGATATTGAAGAAAAGTCCGCCAAAGAGACCGCGAAAATTTTGAACATAAGCGTGCCGGCAGTAAAATCCAGATTGCGCCGGGCACGTCTTTTTCTGAAGGATCAACTATCGGAATATATCGAACCATGAAACGCCACGTTCATTCTGTGTGCGAGGATATTTTCCGAAATTTGTGCGATGACCTGGGAGAAGGCACAACCTCAACGCGTTGTGTCATGATACGCCAGCACCTTCGGAATTGTAAGAACTGTACAGATCTTGTCCAACGTCTCCAAAAAACGATCGAACTCTACCGGCACTATCCCACGCCAAAGATGCCATTGAAAAACAGGCAAAACCTTTTTAGAATCCTCAAAATCCGTCCAAGGTAAGCTCGCCCCACGCGGTTTCTGAATCCTTTTCAGAATTCCTGCATCACATCTATAGAGGATATACCTCAAAGGAAAGGATAAATGGCATGCAAGTTAACATCGGATCGGTCGACAGAGTGGTAAGAATCTCTTTTTCGGTCGTTATCGGAATTCTGTATTTCGCGAATGTCCTATCGGGTACTTTTGCCCTGCTTTTGGGTGTGGGGGCAATCATTTTTCTAGCCACGGGAAGTGCAGGTATGTGCCCGTTGTACAGTCTCTGCGGAATCTCAACAAAACAATCAAAGAATGGGGGAAAATAGTGAATAACAAAGTCATAGCGGTCAGTGATCAGACGTTTAAAACCGAAGTGCTTCAATCTGAAATCCCGGTCCTGGTTGATTTTTGGGCTCCGTGGTGCGGCCCGTGCCGCCGCGTAGCACCAGTGGTCGACGAGCTCGCAGTTGAGTATGCGGGGAAGGTGAAATTTGCAAAACTCAACACCGATGAGAATTTCGAGACAGCGAGTTTGTATGGGATCCAGAGCATTCCGACGCTTGCAATCTTTCGTGATGGAAAGGTTGTCGACGGAGTGCTTGGGGCAGCACCCAAATCTATGCTGAAGGATTTACTGGAAAAACAACTTCGCCCCCTGGTTGTGACTTCCTGACATTCAGAAGTGAATGTCATTTGAGAAGAAAGTAGATCTTTTATGCGATGTGACCCCCGGTTTATGGTTGATGGCCGGGGGTTTGTGTTTATGGCGCAGATGAGCAAATTCAAAAAAATCGTCACCGTAAGTCCCTGTAGCTGTTACAGTTATCTGCGGGTAGCAAGTGTCTGAAAATTTAACTTGACATTTCAGACAATTTAGTGTAATATCGCAAGAGGCGATGAGGTGCGATATCACAAAACGGGAGGGTCGTCTACCTGTTGATGTCATTGTTGGTGCTCTGGAATTTGAGACTTTAGGATTATTACAGTTGATCCGATACGATTCCGGATGGGTGAGGGAAGAGCTGTAACAATCAATTGAGTGTGACGTCGTTCATCTTTCTTTTTACTCCACGGGATGCCCTCTCATCGTATTGTTCCCCGTTCGAAATTCATGCGGCTTTCGTTTCCATACGGGTTCCCGTAGGATAATAAGTAGTATTAGTCATCAGGGTTAAACATATGATAAGATTTCACTTTGCAGATGACCGCTCACCGCCTCTGCTATAAGGGTTCAGTCATCCAATGAACAGATGAACACGCTAATCAATTCCCCAATCCATCACTTTTTTTATAGAGGAGATTAAACCATGAACTCTTTACATTCGCGCCATGTAAGAGGCGTTTGGTGTCTCTCTCTGATCGGAATAGCTCTCATACTCGTTCTTCTGATGCAGAGCAGAACGTACGCCCAGAATGTCTCGGAGTGGCCGATACCAGGCACGCCGAATATCCAGGGTCTTGACGCGCTCGCCCCGGAAAATCCATACCGTCTGGTTTTCTTCACTGAATACGCTCCCGTGGGAAAGATCGGGATGCTCACGAACATTAGTGGAGGGAACGCATTCTTGTCCGAATGGCTTCCGATCGGGTCTTTCAACAGTTTTCAACCTTTCAAGATTGTTGCGGGAATGTGGAATTTCTATGCCCGCGCCAATACCTCTTTTGTTGCGGGGGAGCCTTATTTGAATCCTCCCCTTGGTGTTAAGCCGGGTGACGTTATCAAATTTCTTCAACTTGGATTTCGTCTGACTCCCGTGGCAACTTTTACGCTGCCCGATGCAGGGCAAATCGGCATGCTCATCCCGTCCCCATTCTCACCGGGACCTGACGCGTTCTGGCTGTGGACAATGCCGGCGGGGACGACCGATCTTGCTCACCCGTGGGATATTCAACGACGAAGCATCGGATCCGATGAAGTCAGTGCCTGGGTATCGAACCGTGAACCTCAACAGGCGTTGTACCAATTTTTCCCGCTGAGCTCCACCGGGATCAAATGGGATCTTTCTTCAGCCGGCGTCACAGTCGAAGTGTTTTATGTTGTCCCGACTTCAAACACAAAAGGGGTGACGGAAATCTGGATAGGCGGGACACACTCGCTAGCGGCGACGTCCAATATTACAACCGATTGCATTGCCTACATGGTTGTCGACAAAAAGAACGCCAGCGCTGCGATGGCTATCTGGGACCTGCCGACGACATCGGCACTACGGACGATGAACTCGATCGTATTCACCCACCGGCCAAACCTCAAAACCGGTTTCACGAATTCAGAAGTGTGGCTGTCGAGCTCAACGGCTCCGGAAATGACAATCCTTAAAAGAGGGACCCCGCTTCTTACGGCGACGGCAGCCATATCTGCGCCCGATTCTGTTTGCTTTACGACAGGCCAGGAATACAGTTCACCGAATGGTGTTTTTTGGGATGACCCGTCCTACTATACCGGACTCGTAACTGCGGCAGACAATGCTCGCAGAATATGGGTGACATCTCAGGGGGATCCCGCAGCACCGGGCGGACAGATTAGTTTTCTGAGTGCGAACAAGGGAGGCGTTTCCCAAAAAGTAACGTTTGTGACCGCTGCGCCGAAGCCAAGTCCACTGCAATTTCCGAGAACAGTCATCGAAGCGGAGAGAATTCAGCAGGTATTGTACGACAGTTCCGGCACAAGCCCGAAACAGGACACGATCGGCTGCAGTATTGATCGGTATATATGGAGTCCCCCGACGCTGACCTCCAATTTTAGCGGAGCGATGCTCGATGTGGATATGCAGGGTGCCGCCACACCGTCGCCGCTCGCTGCCAACGGTTTTCTCTACACGATTATCTGGCATGAACCTACACTTGGCCGGATCGGGATGATCTGGGCAATGCCCGCTCCGATAGCAACGACAGTCTTTGACAATAGTGCACCGCAGTCGATGGTTGATGAAGCGCAGGCGTTTAAGGTCGAACAGAACTATCCCAACCCGTTTAACCCCTCTACTACGATCGAATACTCGCTACCGACAAATTCGAAGGTGACAATAAAGGTCTATAATACCCTTGGTCAGCAGGTTGCAACGCTGGTTGATGGAGAGGTGCAACTGGCGGGAGATCAAAATGTCAACTTCAATGCGACAAATCTGCCGTCAGGAGTCTACTTCTACCGCATACAGGCTGATGATGTTTCCGGAAAGACGGGCGCGAGAGTAATGGACGTGAAGAAGATGATCTTGCTGAAGTGAGGTCTCATTCTTTCGTGTTCCCGAAGGGTGGGGCTTTGCCTCACCCTTTTTATTTTGAAATGAACCCCGCTTACCCTATTGTTGTTGTGTCCTTGAGTGGAGGTTGTGAGACGACAAGTAATCCCAGGATTCCGAGGTCGCAGAAAAGGAGCGGTGCAAGAACCGGCGCAAAGACAAGAATCCGTTCGAGGCTTATCTGTCCCGTGTCTGCGAGATCCTTTGACAGATGGAAGGCAAATCCGAGAATCCCAACGACCACTCCTCCAATCATCGTCCAAAAATAGGTAAGCTCGTCCCCGCGAGTCCATGTTCGTGCAATCGCAAGATAGATGACGACAGTCGTCGCGAATATCCCGAATGCCACTGGAATGAGCTTATAGAATGTGTATCCATATTCGGCGTGATCGATGATGGAGGTAATTGCCGAACCGGCGAATCCCAATCCCACCAGCCACAGGAAATGGAGATCGCGGGACATCGGGGCCTTAAAGACTCCAAGCCCGGCGATTTCAAGACGTCCCGATCCGTCTACAATCTCATTCGTGATTCCATAGAAGCCGATTAAGGAAATGCCGGCGAATGACAGAGGCGCCAAGATCGGTGAACCGAAGACAAGCCATGCCCAACTGAGCCGCCCTGTTGGGCTCAAGACCTGGTTAAGGTGAAATCCCAGCCCGATGATGCCCACCATGACGCCCATAATCATCATCGACAGATGGAGCCAGAGGAGAGCGCGGTGGGGTTTGGCCTGAAATGCGACGAGAAAACTTGTGATCGCTCCGAGTGGGGCAAAGAAAACCGGGATCCATTCGTGAACCGGTATGAAACTGTTGATGGAATGGGCGAGGGCAACATCCAGTCCCGTGAAAATCAGATTGATGCCGGTGAACAGGAGAAGAAACCTGTTCTTTTCCATCGGCAAATGAATCTTTGCGAACCTGAAGATCGTTACTTCTTTCATCGTTTCTTCACTCTCTGCGATTCGCTACGGAGGCGCCGGTCGTCTTCTTTTACTTTATTCAGCTGTTTGAGAAGAGGATAAATTCCATGCCACTGAACGAAGTCAGGGCCCTGCATATATGCTCCGAACTTCGCCGTGCGCCCGTAATAATGCCATAAGTCGAACGCGTCGTAACTGATCTGTGTGGCAAAGGGGGTGCTGGGAATTATTCCATCATTGACAAGTTTCTGAAGAATGTCGGAGGCTTCGCTTACTCTTGCATTTATAAAGCGTGTAATGCTATCAGCCCGCGCGTATTGCCGTTCGATGAAGGGTTTGGTGTGGCAGGTTAAGCAAACGCCGGTCATGGCTTCCCGCCCCTGAATTGCGTTGGGCCTGTCTTTGGTGATTGCCGCAAAGAGAAACTTTGAAAGCCGTAATCCGACCTCATGCGTTGTGGCTTCCGGTCCGAAGCCGCTCATATGGCATGTTGCACAGGTGGGCGCCGGCATGTCGGTCGTGGTGAGCCGTCCGGGTCTCTGGCTCCAATTCCACTTTTCCCCCTCTGTGGCGTACATCGCTCCATGGGCGGATTCGTCGTAAATCTCCTTTTGCGGATGGTCGGGTCCCAGGTGGCACTGGCCGCAGATCTCCGGTTTGCGCACCTGTTCTATAGAGAAAGAATGCCGCAGGTGGCACTTGTTGCAGTTGCCAATGCTTCCATCGGGATTCGGTCTGCCGATCTCATGACAACTCTGGCAAGCGCCTGGCGTGACACTGGGTCCTTCAATGTCGAAGAGCGAGTTCCGGGTCGCTGTAACGATGCCGTTGACATCCCTGTTTGCTTCGGGAATACGGTTGATCTGTTTGCGCTGATCGGGGGAGAAATCGTCAAGACCGGAAAGGGCAATCCATGCTGGGGCACCATGCCTGCTATGGCTAAACTGATCGGTCTCAGACGGATGGCATCTCTGACATTGCTTTGGCGTCGGAGTGCTTGTGATGAAAAATCCTTCGTGATCTTTTCCCATCGGGTTGCTCTTGTCAACTACGTGGCAATCGATACAACGGACGCCTGATCGCGCCATTGTGCTGGTCGCGTACTGGTAGACGATATCAGGTGATACCCTTTTATGACACGATGCGCACTTGTCGGAACCTTCATAGGAGGTCGGTTGAAAGACCGGCTGAAGTTGATCGTTCCCTCTCCGGGGCAGAGAGGTCAGAAGATAAATCGCGGCGAGAAAAGTGACGGTAATGGCAATGCCCAGAACCAGCGTTCTTGGGAATCGGTTCATAGCGCTTTTCCTTACGACAATTGATCACAAAAGTAGAAAATAGAAATGAAATTGTCAAAACCGCGATTTGAAAACAGTCCACCCTCCTGGTCGAATGCCTCCCTGTAGGGCAGTCAAAGCTGAATCTTGATAAATCTACTATTATGTCTTTTCGGAAACCAGCTTGTGTATGATCGGTATCCGCCGCAGCCACCCGGGTTCACGAACGGATTCTTCCTCATGTTGAGCCAATCGGGCGTGCATGACGTTCGGACGCCCAAGATAGCCGACAAGTCGGTTTGGAGAATCGCGATCAACAACGAGTAGTCGCCCGATATCGTTCTTTAGCATGCGCGCGACGGCGTCGTATACCAGTTCGTCGGGATAGCAAACGATTAGATCCTTTGTACCGATCTCTGAAACAATCAGATGGGGATCTCTCAGTTCGTTGATTGCGCGGAGAATATCTCCGCGTGTTATGATTCCGACGAGCTTCCCTGAGCTGTCGACGAGCGGCAATGCCTGATGGTGGGTGACAGTAGGCTCTCCAGCCCCGATTCGCTGCGCCAAATCCTTTACTTTCATGTCGGGAGAGACGGTCGGGACATCCGGATCCATAACATCGG
>JAWOMQ010000214.1:0-3221 GCA_033852415.1 Bacteroidota bacterium | reverse complement strand
TTATCTGACACTGTCCAAATCGACAAATGGAGGGTCCTCCTTTTTCTTCTCAGGATCAAACCTTCCCAGCGGCCCAAGTAATGCAAATTTTATAGCCCCCTTCGTCATGTCACATTCCAATCCTCTGATACTCTACGCCGGAGCCAAGAACATTTATAAAACAACCGACGGAGGTGCAAATTGGGCCGCGACGAACAACGGGGTGAATCTGAATGGCACAAACATTTCGTGTATCGGAGTGGCTTTCACAAGCCCCGATACCGCTATCGCTGCGACGGGTGCTTCACTATCGCAATCGCCGGTATTTCAGATCTTTGCAACCACAAATGGCGGACAGACTTGGACAAATGTCACTGATTCATTACCCTCCCGGTACCCGACCGATATCGAATTCGATCCTACGAATAGTTCCACTGCCTATGTTACCTTTTCGGGCTATGGGACTCCTCATCTTTACAGAACAACAAACCTGGGGCAGACATGGACCAATATCTCCTCCGGTGTTGACATCCCTCATCAATCGGTCGCCGTAGATCCTGATGATCCGGTGAATATTTATGTCGGAACAGACCTGGGTGTTTACCACTCTTCTGACAATGGTGTGACCTGGGAACAATTTAACACGGGTATGGTTCCCGCCATGGTCCTTGATCTCAGCGTCTCGCACATGAATCAAACCCTTCGGGCTGCCACTTTTGGAAACGGGGTCTACCAACGAAAATTAGCCCATGTCCCGCATATCACAGTTACTGCCCCTAACGGCGGCGAGGTGTATGTCAGAAGCCAGGTAGTTCAGATCACGTGGACTGAAAAATTCATCAATCTCCTCCGGCTCGAATACTCGCTCGACAACGGATCCAACTGGAACTTAATCGCGGACAGTCTTTCACCAGCCACTCAATCGTATGCATGGACAATACCTGACACGGCAACCACATCAGGGCTGGTCCGGGTGAGCGATCCCACCACGGGATCGACTTTCGATATGAGCGATCAACCATTTACAATCGATCTGACATCCGACGTGATGATCGGTTGGAACATGCTCTCGTTGAATCTCAAACCTCTCGATAGCAGGAAGGCTGATCTTTTCCCTACCTCTTCCTCGTCCGCTTTCATTTATCAGTCCGGGTACGTCAAGGCCGATTCGCTGTCAGCGGGCGAAGGATTTTGGCTGAAATACAACGGCCCGGCAGCATTTTCATTTTCCGGTGACTCAATTTTCGCTGAGACGCTTACAGTAAATTCCGGTTGGAACATGATTGGGGCACTGTCCAGATCAATTCCACTCACAGCAGTCACTACAAACCCCATCGGGATCATTTCATCATCTTTCTTCGATTATCATGGTGCTTATGAAATCGCTGACAGCCTACGTCCTAAACAAGGATACTGGATCAGGGTAAATGCAAATGGTCAGCTCCTCCTCAACACAGGTTCCAGCCAAGGGGTTGCAGTGAAGACGGTTGAACCAGCCCGGTCGGTTTCGGTCGATTTTAACGATGCGGAGGGGGGTCATCAGACATTATTTCTAACCGATCAAAAAGCTGATTTGGTGAAATTTGAACTTCCGCCAGTACCACCGGAGGGAGCGTTCGATATCAGGTTTGCGTCTCAGCGAACGGGTGAACAGCTGCCGGAAAACGTGCACACGACCCTTGGATTCCCTCTGCAAATCCATGGCATACATCCCCCTCTCAGGATACATGCACACACAAGCCCGACATTTAGAGGGAATTTGTTTCTCCGCGGGGAGACGCTCGGGCACATCCCGTTGGCAAGCAGCGATGTGAGCATTTCACCTCCGACCGAAGCTTTAGTACTCGGTGTTGCCCCCGAAGTTCCTGACCAAATTCCAGGATCATTTGTTCTCGATCAAAACTATCCAAACCCATTCAATCCTTCGACGACAATCCGTTATTCCCTCGGACTGGATGAGTACGTAAGCCTAAAGATCTATGACATTACCGGGCGTGTTGTCGCGACACTGGTGAACGGTTTTGAGCGAAAGGGGATGCACGAGACGATTTGGGATGCCAGCCTACAGTCAAGCGGAGTTTATTTTTGTCGGGTCCAGCTTGGGGAACCATCCGGGCAATCGCCTCCACGCCTTGCGGGGACGAGGAAAATGCTTCTCGTCAGATAATTCTTTTCACCAAAAAAGATGCCCCCGGAAGTAAATCATCCGGGGGCATATTATCATTCTCGCGATTACTATCTCACTTCAAAAGGACCATCTTCTTCAGGTCCCTAAACGTTCCTGCCGTAAGCTGATAGAAGTAAACTCCGCTTGCCCACGCGTGGGCATCGACATTGACGGTATGGAACCCTGCATCCATTTCCTGGTGATCAACAATTGCAGCGACTTCCTGTCCCAGAATATTATAGATCCTCAGCGTTACGACAGATGAGTGACCGAGCGTAAAGTCAATTCTTGTTGTCGGATTAAAAGGATTAGGATAGTTCTGGAGCAAGGAATAGCCCACAGGCAACTGTGCAGATTTCAGCGAATATGAAACCCTGTCAGACGGATTGATGGATATCGATCCAATCTTAGACAATTGATACACAGCCGTAATCTTGCCATCCGTCCTTTGGACAACAGCATACGTCGTAAGCCCATCCTCGTTGAGATTCCAGGACAGTCGCGCGGGGCTGAGATTCCCCTGCACAATGATAGGCGTTTCAGCCGGAGTCTGGGCGTCGAAGTAGGCCGCGTACCTGTTCGTGCCGAACCGGATGTCGAGAGAGGACGCCGGTGGAACAGGAGGAAGATCGAATTGGTCAATCGATTGCCCTATTTCCGGATTCCCGCTGAAGTAAAGCTTGGCCTTGACAGGCAGCGAGGATGGGTCGGATGACTGCTTCTCAATCGTGAGGATATTCAATCGTTCAGCATCGAACGGGCTCGAACTCTTGGCAGGAATGACAGGTGTCATAGATGAATTTTTCACGTCGAGCACGAGCGAGCCCGCAGAGCTTGACCGAATCCAAAAACCGAATCCAGTTTTTATGGTGTCCGCTACTTGATACCCTGCTGACGGATCATATCTGAAGATACTCGAATTGATTATTCCGTTGGGTAATTGGACCAGTGCCGCTTTCGGGATCGGGTAGGAGATGGAACCCACAAGATTCCAGCCGCTGTTCAGAGTGATGGTGTCCACGATCCGCTGTTTGCCTGTGAGGGGAGCAATGTGCGTGGTGCCAAATTTGATCCA
>JAWOMQ010000085.1:0-8692 GCA_033852415.1 Bacteroidota bacterium | reverse complement strand
AGTTGGAGTCGTGCCAGATCATAAATGTTTGCAATAGGATCTACAACCGTAGTCCCGGCATATGTATAAAAATCATTATCGCGCTGCCGCTGCCAGGACAATGTCCCTCCGACCTTCACCAGCAGAGGTTTATAGTCGAAGAGCAACGATCCGTTCATGCTATAACGATTCTGAAATCGCCCCGGGATAACGCCCGATTGCCAATAGAGAGTCTGTGCGTCGCCTCCAAGATGCGTAATAGGATCGCCGCCCCGCACGCCGGTATCATAAACCTTCCCTACTGGCGAACCATCAGACCAGGTTGTGGGAGAGCCGTCCAGGAACATTGGTGCAAAATCACGAGTAAAGAAATTTTCACCCGCGATGTATGCCTTGACGTTATCTGCAACGACTGGTCCGCTCAACGTGAGTACATAATCGGAGTAACCGTAGGAGTACGTGCCCAGGAATTGCGAAGGTTGATCCGTAAAAGTGTTATTCCCTAAACCCGAAAAGTTGTCGGTTTCAAGCTGCAACGACGCGTGATATTTTTCGGTTCCGGTCTTGAGATTTTGCTGGACAATACCGGCGTTGGCCCCTCCAAATTCCGCTGTATATCCGCCGGCCTGAACGAGGATGTTCTCCAGGGCATCGGGAATCGTCGTTATCAACGATCCTCCATCCCGGCTCATAATATTCTTCGTGTCGGCACCTTCGACCATATAACCGACTTCATCCGGTCTGCTTCCACGGATATACACGTTCCCATCCTGAACCACGACGCCCGGTTGGAGTGAAAAATAGCCCACCGCTCCACGAACCGGCAGATTTTGCAGCTCTTCGCTGGTCATAATTCGCACAGCATTCGTCGCGCTCTTTTCGATCAGTGGCCGCTGAGCTATAATTTCAATCGGAGAGATCTCGACTGCTGTACTCGACATTGCAAAATTCACCTCGGCGGTCAGTCCTGAAACGACCTGGATACCTCTGACTGTTATTTCCTGGTATCCCACGTAGGTGGCCTTTACATCGTACATGCCCGGAGGGACATTAAGGATATTGAAACTTCCGTCCACTCCTGTCGCGGCACCCATGGAGGTTCCGGTAATGACAACGCTCGCGCCGATAAGGGGCTCTTTCGTTTGTTTATCGGTGGCTACGCCATGGATTTTTCCATTTTGAGCCCATCCTAAACTCGAAGAGAGAAGGAAAAGGGAGATCAAAAAACATATTCTCTGACGCATGACTGTTTATCTCCTCATTTGGTTATAAAACTTTGTGATTCCGGTTCATTGGCCTTACTTAGGTTTTGTCATCACAGTAGTCTGTGGAGGGATCGTCTTTTGCTGCACTGTCGTGCTGGATCCACCTCGTCTATTTGCTAAGCCGAAAACTTTCAAAAAGGTCGTGCCGGAGTCGGCAGCAACAACCGTATATGCTGTCGCCGCGTTATACGCTGCAGCAGCGAGGGATGCAATTCCATAATTTCCTATCGCGGGATCGACAACAAGCTGGCCCCTGATTTGACCTCCAGGATCTGCCAGCGTGTGGAAATTGACGTACATCTCGCCATTGACTATGCTGTCTTTGAGCGCCTCAGATATATCGCTCCACGTCCCACTGAATGTATTTGTGGTTGTTGGATCGGGATGAAGCCTGAGAGAAAGTTCTCCGTTCACGTGTCTCGGGGTTTTGAATGAAACATATATTCTGCCAGCCAGAAGCGTGTCAACGAGAGCAGGGGTGAGCGGCTGGGCATCACCTGTCGACCACACATCAGTAATCGTTGTATCGCGGAATGGCCCGGTGGCGATGGTCCGAACAACCGGACCGGTGATACTCCCCACATGCAATTCAGCGCTCAAAAATGTGCTGACGACCTGAAGCGTATCCGTCGCGTCAGCGGTGACGGTGAAGGTGTAGCCCAATTGGAAGCTATCGCGCGCAGCATTGGCACTCAGGGACATGGCTGAAACCGAGCCTGCAGAATGAGTGGATGTATCGAATGGAATCAGCTGAGTATCCGGGAACGATACCAGCTGTCCACTCACATTAATCGGATGAACAACGGGACCGTTGACTGTCGGCCCCCCAGTGTGGAAATGTGCCGCAGTGTAAAATGTATTCCTTATACCCCCCGTGTTATAGGTTTTGATGGAGATCGTGTACGACACCCCCTCGTCGTAACTCACGCTGAATGTTCCATCCCCGTTGGAATTCGTGTTCACTGCTGGAACTGAATTAGCTCCGTTTATTGTCGCAGTGTATCCCCCGTTTGACAGTGCGAAAAATGCATAACTTCCAGGAGTCATCGTAATATAATCCTGCCCCTTTGCGAACGGAACAGCACCCGCCACTGTTGTCCCATTCAATGAATCCTGCCTGAAGATCATGCTGGGTGCGAATCCCACCGCGCTGTTGATAAACCTGATCTGTGCCATTGAGTCATTGGTGTTATTCTTGAAGGTGTATCCCTCGTCAAGAACCAGGAATCTATCCGTTTCACTTATAGAATGGACAATAACAGTGAACTGATCATCGGTGGTAAAGTTGACGAGCTGGTTGGCACCTGCATATCCAAGAGTCCTGCTACCAGCCGGAAGATCCAGATAATTTGTTGCATTACCATAGGTAATTGTCCCAACTGCCGAATTGTCGACAGTGATCGCACCCCCGGCAGGACTATCTCCGGCAAGATTGACAAAACGAATCAGCGAGCGATAATTGATGCTCGACGGAACATTCGCGTTGTTCACATCCACACAACTCCAGAGAATTAGCGACAGCAAAATGAGGAAAAGGAGAAAAGCAATTCTATGATAGTTCATAGATGTAACCTCCAGGGCTTTTGATGCGTTGATGTTTTAACAATTATTTATGCTGAAATCCTTGAATGACAATGAGGTTCGTTCAAACAAAGTGAGATCCGATGAGTACCTCGGAATTTGAGATTTTTTTTCGATTGGAAAACATCCGGGGGAAAAAGACATCTTCAGTCGGTTATCGTTCACTCTAAGTTGTAAGTGATTCTGCACAACGTCCGGTCTTTGCAGAAATATAACGAATGAGTGTACCGATGTCAAGTATTTATTTAGCAAATTTGTTGAATCTACTTCGTCTCAGTGTGTTAGTCTGCCAGCGACTCCTGAGGCTTGTTGCCCATGTCATTTTCATGATCCGCCCCGGGAGTAAAAAGTTCCACCCTTCTGAATTAATTGCCGAAACTGGTCGATTTTCAGCGTCCGGAGAGGTTGACAACCTTGAGTTCCGCTATGCCATCGATGAGTCTTATTCTTTCCTTGGATTCGGAGTCAACCGGCTCATCCAACGATATAATTGTAAGCGCCTTTGTCCCTTTCCCGAACCGACCCAAGGCCAGACCTGCAATGTTGATGTTCCCATCGGCCAGAACCTTACTCACATGCGCGAGCATCCCGGGCCGATCGGGGTTTGTGTAGACCAACAAGTACCCCTCCGGCCTGATCTCAAAGTGGAATTCGTCAATCCTCGATAGTCGGATATCCTTCCCTTCGAATATCTTTCCTGCCACCACTCGATGCTCTGAATCGGTGGTGTATTCAGCCTCGATAACATGAGCGGACTCTTCTTCCTCCACACCGTGCCGCATCTGAACAACAACCCCACGCTCGTGAGCAATCGACTGAGCGTTCAGGTAATTGACCGGCTCGGAAAGGATGCGCTCGAATAATCCTCTCAAGCATGCCGCCGCCAGTGCCGGCAACAGTTCCGCCGGAACAGCTGAAGCCTGTGAAATACAGATCGACTTTAAAGGACCTTCCTTAAACTGAGCGATGAATATTCCTAATGACTCTGCGAGACGCAGATAAGGCCGGACTTCTTCCTTCATCGCGATGCGGATAACTTCGGCATTAATCGAACCTGTCAAAGAGTTCCCCTTGAGACCTTCTGCAACCTGCTTCGCGATCTGGACTGCAACCTTCTCCTGAGCTTCTTCGGTCGAAGCTCCAATGTGCGGCGTCACAATGACATGTGGATGCTGGACGAGGCGCGAGTCTACCGGGGGTTCTTTCTCGAAAACATCCAGCGCTGCCCCCGCAACCTTTCCTTGTTCAATTGCGTGCAAGAGTGCATCTTCATCGATGATCCCCCCTCGAGCACAGTTTATAATCCTTACCCCGCGTTTGCAACTCTCAATTGCATCCCCGGATAAGAGATGCTTTGTTTCCTCCATGAGCGGGACATGGATTGATATGAAGTCAGATTGCCGCAGAAGCTCCTTAAATCCCATTAATCTGGCTCCTCGACGACTTACAAAGTCCTCCGATTGTGCCGGATCGTAAGCCAGGACGGTCATTCCAAAATTCGTGCATAATCTGGCTACCTCCGATCCGATCTTCCCGAATCCGAGAATCCCAACGGTCTTTCCCCTCAGTTCTATTCCCACGAACTTTGATCGCTCCCAATGACCACTCATGACACTTTGGTGGGCACGAGGAATATTCCTCGCGAGTGAAAGCATCATAGACATTGTGTGTTCCGCTGTCGCAACGGTATTTCCTCCCGGTGTATTCATGACGATAACGCCCATTCTCGTGGCTGTTTCGACGTCGATGTTGTCCACACCCGCACCCGCACGGCCGACAATCTTTAGTCGCTTTCCCGCGTGAAGCAATTCAGCATCGACTCTTGTCCGACTCCTCACAATAAGCGCGTCGGCCGACGGGAGCTCAGCTATAACTTCATCCCGAGGCATGTCGGGTCGAAATACAACCTCAAATCCTTCCTGCAGGAGGATATCGACGCACTGAGAATCCACGTTATCTGTGATGAGAACACAGAGCTGCAGGCCCATAGCAGATCAAGACGGATGGGTAATGAAATATTCTTGGGCAGCTTTTACACCTGCGCCAGGCGTAAAGCGCCAACCGCAATCATGAAGCGCTCGTTCTATCCCACCAATACAGGTAAGGATGTCGAGGTCATCATAGTATCCCAGGTGGGAAATGCGAAAGATCTTTCCGGCGTATTGCTCTTGACCACCGGCGACGGTAATACCATATTTCTGCTTCAAGGATGCATTAAACTTTCTCCATTCTATCCCATCAGGGAGCCAGATTGGAGTCACAGCATAAGATGGCTGGTCGGAGAACAATCTCAAGCCAACAGCCTTGACTCCTGATCTACAAGCATGGGCCAGTCGCGCATGGCGTGCCCAGATGTTTTCGATGCCCTCCTCCCTGAGCATCTCCAGAGCGTTGTCAAGTCCGATGATCAGCGAGGCGGCAGGTGTCCATGGAGTATCGTTCTTTTCGTACGCTTTCAGAGCCTTGGTGAGATCAAGATAGAATTTCGGCAATGTCGAAGATCGCATCATTGAAATCGCACGCCTGCTCAACGCGACAAAGGCGAGGCCGGGCGGTATCATCAAGCCCTTCTGTGAGCCCGTCACACAGACGTCAATACCCCACTGATCGAAGCGCAGTTCGTGGGCACCGATGCCGGTTATCGCGTCGACACAGACAAGAGCAGAAGAGTTTTCCTGGATAATCCGCGCAAGCATGCAGACATCCGTCGCGGTGCCTGTAGAGGTCTCACTTTGAGTGAGATACACCGCCTTTGCACCGGGGTGCTGTTGCAGCGCAGTCGTAATCTGTGCTGCGGTCGGCGCAAGCCCCCACTCCACTTTGATTTCAACAACGTTTATTCCAAACGTCGCGGGCAGTTGGACCCAGCGTTCACCAAATTTTCCCCCGTTAACGGAGATAATCGTGTCAGCCTTGGAAAAGAGGCTCACGAATGTCGATTCCATCCCCCCGGTGCCGGAACATGTAAGCGTGAGAACCGGTTGTTGCGTCTGGAACATATATTGGAGATTCTTATTAACCCGGCCAAAAATTTCCTGAAATTCAGGGCTCCGATGGTGGATGATCGGTTCCGCCATCCTCATCATGACGTTTTCCGGGATTGGCGTCGGCCCCGGTGTAAATAGTCGTTTTTTTATCATGTGGTTCGTTGGAGTGTCAATTGTACCGACTTTCCGATTATGGAACAGCAAGTGGTTCCGATGAGAGACGATAAACAATTTTCCCGTTAACAATTGTGTACAAAACCTTTGTCGTTAGGATTTCTGCGGGAGGGATTTTCATAATATCGTTTGAGAGAATCGTGAGATCTGCTAATTTTCCATATTCAATTGTTCCCTTAGCATTCTCCTCGAACCCCCCGTAAGCCGCCCAGCACGTATAGGCACGTACGGCTTCTTCACGAGTCATGCTTTGCTCCGGGTACCAACCACCTGGCGGATCGCCATGTGGATCTTGCCTCGTAATCGCTGCGTAAATTCCACAGAGCGGGTTCAGGACATCATTCGGAGCATCAGATCCGGCAATGATCCATGTGCCCGTTTGTAAGAGTGACCGCCAGGCATACGCGCTTCGAACACGGTCCGGACCGAGCCTCGCCCCAGCCCACGGCATGTCGGAAGTGGCATGCACGGGCTGCATACTCGGGAGTACCCCAAGCTGTCTAAATCGTTTGATATCATCAGGCAGAAGAACTTGCGCATGTTCGATTCTTGGGCGAACATCCCTCGCTGCCCCCGGCATAAGGACCTTCTCATATGCGTCCAGCACAATATGATTCGCACGGTCACCAATTGCGTGCACACATGGTTGATAACCCCGTCTTACCGCAACTCTGAGCTCGGGTTCAAGCTGGTCATCGTTGAGGGTCAACCCCCTGTTCCCCGGATCATCCGAGTATTCCTCGACCAGAGCTGCTCCGCGTGACCCCAGCGCGCCATCCACATACATTTTCATCGCTCGCAGCGTGAACATCCCCCCGCCATATCCGATGAGTGGCTGCCGATTTTGCCACAGATCCCATGTCGGGCTGGGTGCACCGATCGCCGCGTATATTCTTACCGGAAGCTTCTGCTGATCTGCCAACTCTCTGTAAATAGAAATTTCGACGGAGTCAATCCCCATGTCGTGGACTTCCGTGAGTCCGAACCCGACCGATTCGTGGACAGCGTTAATTATACATCGGCTGATCTCTTCAGGACTTGCGGGCGGGACCTTCACCTCGATCAGGTCTCGTGCGTTATCCACAAACACACCAGTGGGTTCGCCCAGGCTGTTTCGTATTATTTTTCCTCCAGAGGGATCGGAGGTCATCCGGTTTACCCCGGCGATGCTCATCGCCTTTGTGTTCACCCAAATAGCATGGCCATCGATACGTATCAGTACAACCGGGTTATCCGGGGACACCACATCCAGATTCTTCGCGAGTGGGAATTCCTGACTTTTCCAAAGATTCTGGTCCCATCCGCGGCCGTATATCCACTCACCCGGGTGAACTCTGGCAATCTTTTGGCTAACCCGGGCTACGGCTTCCTCCACCGAGCCCACTCCGACGAGATTGACCGACTGCATCAGTTCTCCAAGACCGTACACATGCGCATGCGCATCAATGAATCCAGGAAAGACTACGCCACCGCGCAAATCAATGCATGTACCTCCCTCCCACCTGCTCCTCAGCTCTTCGCCCGACCCAATTCCGACAATTCGGTTTCCTTCGATGGCGATGGCAGAGGCAATCGTGTTCCTCGGGTCAAATGTATAAACCGTGCCATTAACCAACAACATGTCTGCGTGCTTCCGTGTTCTTGTGGTGAGATAGTATGATGTTTCCCACGTCAGAAGGACGATGAGAATCAATAGTAATCGTTTAAACATTGCAATCCAAAAGTAAAGTTGGATCATCCTGAGAGCTCGTGCAATATAGATATTTCCAATCCGATTTTCAAAGTGTCTGTGGTGGAATTCCCAGGAATCTTTAGAGAAAGGTTCGAACGGATTGATCGTTTGCAAGTCATTGCTGATTTCTCTAAGTTCTGTAAAGTCGAAAGGAGCACTTTACGTGGGACAATATTCATTCAGCGACTTCGTTCAAATAACCAAACGGGTGCGAAAGGAATGCCCCTGGGACAGGGAGCAAACTCATTCCTCCATCAGACATAGTCTCATCGAAGAAGCGTACGAAGTCGTGGAATCGATCGACCTTCAGCAATCCGATGAGCTTAAGAAAGAACTCGGAGACATCCTCCTCCATGTGGTATTTCACTCAAATATCTCGGAAGAAGAAGGAGAATTCACTCTGGAGGATGTGATTGACGCAATTTCCAGGAAACTTATTTTCCGTCATCCGCACGTTTTCGGGGATTCCAAGGTCAACGATTCCGCAGAGGTCAAGCAGCGGTGGGAAAAGCTGAAGTTTCTCGAGGGAAGGACTTCATTGATGGACGGTGTCCCAAAAGAGCTCCCCGCCCTACTACGGGCGCACAGGATTCAGGAGAAAGCTTCTAAGGTTGGATTTGATTGGGAGAAAAAGGAAGCCGCCTGGAAGAAAGTGAACGAGGAGATCAGAGAACTAAAGAAGGAAATAAAAAGCGGGAGCCAAGACAGCGTTGAAAGTGAATTCGGGGACCTCCTCTTCGCGCTCGTAAATTATTCCCGGTTCATCAATGTCAATCCCGAAATAGCGCTCCGCGGGAGTATCGATAAATTCATCACGAGGTTCAGGTACATCGAAGCACGGATTAAAGCAATGGGCAAAGATATCCATTCTTCGACACTCGAAGAAATGGATATGTTGTGGGAAGAATCAAAATCGAGGCATGAGGACCCACATGGGGCACAGGACCGTTAGGATTTATCTTCCGACCCCGTTT
>JAWOMQ010000080.1:0-14689 GCA_033852415.1 Bacteroidota bacterium | reverse complement strand
CGAACCGATATTACGCTTACAGTCGACCATGTCATTCCCAAAGCGAAATCCGGCGAGGATACGTGGGAGAACCTGGTGACAGCATGTGTTGAATGCAACAACAAGAAAGGAAATCGGACTCCTGAAGATGCTCACATGAAGCTGCTTCGGCGCCCCCTGAAGCCCAATCATGTCACGTTCATCCGCCATTTTGTTGGAACGATGGACGATCGATGGAAACCGTACTTGTTTATGAACTGATGAATACTCCGCGACACGGTTTGCAACCGTGGTCGATTCCCTGCCGATAGAAAGGACTTATCTGTACACAAGGAAACGAATTTTAAGCGGCATGCGACCCACCGGCAAGCTCCACCTCGGGCATCTGGTAGGTGCACTTGAAAACTGGGTTGCCCTCCAGAACGAGTATCAGAATTTTCACCTCATCGCCGACTATCATGCCCTGACGACCAACCTGGATTCCTCTGCCATCTATCAGAATTCGATCGACATGCTGATCGACTGGCTTGCTGCCGGCATCGACCCGGCCCAAAGCCCGGTGTTCCGTCAATCCCAAATCAAAGAGCATACTGAACTTCATCTCATATTGTCGATGCTCATTACCGCCGCACGGCTCGAACGCAACCCGACCGTCAAAGATCAGGTTCGTGACCTTCATATTGAGAACATCACATATGGGCATCTGGGCTATCCGGTTCTTCAGTCCGCAGATATTCTTCTTTATAAAGGAGAGGTTGTTCCTGTCGGAGAGGATCAATTGCCTCACATTGAGATAACGCGCGAGATCGCCCGCCGTTTCAACTCGCAGTATGGGACTGTGTTCCCGGAACCGGAAGGGAAGGTCACGAAATTCGCCCGGCTGCCCGGACTGGATGGGAGACGTATGAGCAAGTCTGTTGGCAACACGATCCTCCTTTCTGATTCGCCGGAAGAGATCCGTTCGAAAATGAAGAAGGCAATCACAGACCCACAGAAGATCCGCAAGGGCGATCCGGGGAGACCGGAGATCTGCCTGGTATTCACATATCATCAAAAATTTAATCCACCGGAAGTAAAGCAAATTGAAGCCGATTGCCGGAGCGGTGCATTAGGATGTGTCGATTGTAAGCTGAACGCCGCGAATAAGATCGCGGCGACTCTTGCACCGATTCGGGAAAAACGTTCATTCTATGAGTCGCATTTGGAAGAAACAAAAGGAATACTTCATGCCGGTGAAACGAAAGCCAGGGAAGTCGCCGCGCAGACCATGCGCGAAGTCCGGGGCGTGATGAAACTGGGATGACTTTCCCGCGTTGCAAAATGTCTCATGACTGCTCTGGTTTATATCCCCACTCCCGGCGGATAGTGTGCAATTTCCGGAGAACCAACTATGATTAAACGATCGCTGAGATTTGCTTCTTTTCTGATTTTAATCGTAATCCAGAGTATGACCGCGCAGGACTCGGCATCGGTGGTGTTGAAAAGGATCAGCGATGCGAATGCCCGCTTCGGATTCGCACTTCTGTCGAAGTTGGTTCAAAGCGATACGGGAAAGAATGTCTTCATTTCTCCTACGAGCGTCTCAACTGTCCTTGCGATGACCTGCGACGGCGCAGCCGGGCAAACCCGCAGTGCCATGGTGCGGACCCTCGGCCTTGATAGTATGGACTGGCAAGCTGTGAATGACGCATATGCGTTAATCATGACATCAATGGGTAATGAAGACTCATTCGTCACCATGCTGATTGCGAATTCCATGTGGGCCAACGCTGCCTTCGAGGTGAGACCTGATTTTCAGGATGATGCAAGAAGATTTTATCAGGCCGAGGTCGATAACCTGAATTTCACGAGCCCGGAATCTCCCCGCACGATCAATGCGTGGGTCAGCAGGAAAACGGGGGAGAAGATCGACAAAATTGTTGATGACCTGAGTCCTCAGGATGCCCTTGTGCTTGTCAATGCTGTGTACTTTAACGGAACCTGGCGCAATACATTTGATACAAAACTCACCAAAGAAAAACCCTTCTTCGCCTTCGACGGGACGGTAAAGAATGTTCAAATGATGTCTCAAAGCGGAAGATACAAGTACCTGAAAGGCGAGAATTTCCAGGCAATATCGCTACCCTATGGGACCGGGAAATTCGAAATGACAGTTGTCCTCCCCGATTCTTCACTGAGAGTGGACAGATTCCTCCTGGATGAAGTGACGGCAAGTACGTGGGACGCGTGGTTATCCCGGATGCGCGTTATGAATGGAGACATCCAGCTCCCTCGGTTTAAAGTCGAGGGTGATTACACCCTCAACGAGGCACTCGCCGCACTCGGCATGTCTGAGGCTTTCGATAGGTCAAAGGCCGATTTCAGCGGCATGGTCAATTTGCCACCAGATCAGAATGCCTATATCAGCCAGGTCCGGCATCGGACTTATATCGACGTGAATGAAAAAGGGAGCGAGGCAGCGGCAGTCACCTCTGTGACCATCGGTGCTACCTCGGGGGTGGCGCGCAACCCGAATGCTGAACGTTTCAAAATGATAGTCGATCGACCATTCTTGTGTTTTCTTCGCGATGGTCAATCCGGCACTTTGCTCTTCGCTGGCATTATCATGAATCCATGAGGTCATTGATTGGAAAATATCTTTCTAATTCCATATTTTGCATGGATATTTCATAATGGAATCTCTTTTTGATTTGACGTGTCGTACCGTGTAAAGCTTCAGGAATTTGAAGGTCCGCTGGATCTTCTTCTGTTCTTCATCAAAAGGGATGAATTGGACATCTATGATATTCCAATCTCCCGTATCACGAAAGAATTCCTCGAGTATCTGCATTTTATCCAGGAGCTCGACCTTGAAGTAGCGGGGGAGTTCATCGTGATGGCTGCGGAGCTGATGCAGATAAAGGTGAAAATGCTTCTTCCGAAAGCTCCTGGTGAGGAGGAGGAAGAAGATCCGCGCGCCGAACTCGTCCGTCGCCTGCTTGAGTACAAGAGGTACAAGGAAGCGAGCGGCGTCCTCTCCGTTTTGGAGGATGAGTCCGTCAAATTGTTCTATCGCAAGGCATTCAACGCCGATCCGAAGAAGATCACACTCGAAGAACAGGAAGAAAGCTTGAAAGACATCACGATGTACAACCTTATTTCTGCGTTTAAACGGGTTCTGGATAGCGTTCCCACAAAGATTTACCACGATGTCGAGCTTTTGAATATCACCATTGATGAACAGATGAATTATGTTGCCGATGTCTTTCGGTTTAAGAAGGAGTCTACATTTTTTGAGCTTGTTTCGCACATGACGGAAAAAATTCGTATTATAGTGACCGTCATTGCTTTGCTCGAAATGGCGAAAAATAAGATTATCGGATTCAGGCCGACGGAATATGAGGATGATTTTGTTGTCTACAAATTATCACCCGAAATTGCTTGATGGAACCAATTTCTGAAAGTAAGCGTCACGTTATAGAAGCATTGTTGTTTGCGTCCGACGAAGCATTGTCGATTCAGCAAATCATCGATATCCTGAAGTCGGCTGAGGACCACGCTCCCAGGCTCCGGTTAAAGGAGGAGGAGGTGCTTGCAATTATCCGTGAGCTCAATGCGGACTATGTGAATTCGGGCCGCTCGTTCCGGATTATTTCAGTTGCCGGCGGTTTTCAATTTGCCACCATGCCGGACTTTGCCGAATGGCTCGGCCGGCTGGTGAAGGAAAGGGCAAAACGGAAGCTGACGCAGGCGGTCATCGAAACGCTTTCCGTTATCGCCTATAAACAACCGATTACAAAGCCGGAGATGGAAGCCATCCGGGGAGTGAATGCCGATTACGCAATTCAAAAACTGTTGGAGAGAGGATTAGTCACGATCGTGGGTCGTGCCGCAACTCCGGGGAGACCCCTCCTTTACGGCACGACGGCTGAGTTTCTGAAACATTTTGGACTGAATGACCTCTCTGATCTTCCCAAGCCGCGCGAGATCGAGGAGATTATGGCTGACCAGGGTTTTGAAATGGAGAAAGAACTTCTGAAGCGGATGGGGAAGACGGAAGAGGAAATCGAGGAGGAGCTGGGCAAGACTGTCGTCAATGAGCATGGCGAACTGAAGGAGATTCCTCCCGAACAAACCGGTGCCAATCCCCCTTCACCTCCGGAGCCTCCCAAAGCCTGACCGCATTCAGTTTCTGGGGAGTGTAACTTACCGCTATGAGTGCTGGCCAGCCGACCAACTCCATTAATCTCACTGAGAAATCGGGAATAGACTTTTTCTCATTGCCTTCTGAACGTTGACTCCTATGCGCGCCTACAGACGAAAGACTTTACATGACTAAGCGAATGCGCATCGGTTCAATAGAACCTCTGGTGCGGCTGAATAAATTTCTTTCGATGGCCGGATACACATCTCGTCGCAAGGCGGATGAACTCCTCCGGGATGGATTGATCTCTGTGAACGGGAAGGTTGTGCTTGATCTTGGCCACAAAATTGATCCAGACAAAGATCAGGTTTTCGTTCACGGCCGTCAGATTACCCTCGTGCGGGATTTCGTCTATATCCTCCTCAACAAACCCAAGGATGCCATCACAACGATGAAGGACGAGAAGGGGAGGACTACCGTGATGGACTATGTGCGTGTCAAGGAACGCGTGTTCCCTGTTGGCCGGCTCGACAGGAACACGACCGGCGTCCTTCTCCTCACGAACGACGGAGACCTCGCACAGTTGCTTATGCATCCGCGACACGAGCTGCAGAAGGCGTACAAAGCCACACTAAACCAGCCGTTGCTTCCGGAACACGCGAAGGTGCTATCAAAAGGAATACGGCTGTCCGACGGGAAGACGCAGCCAGCTCAGATTCATTACGTCCCCGGGGGTAAGGACAAGGTCATTGGTATTATTATCCGCGAGGGCCGGAACAGACAAGTTCACAGAATGTTCGAGGCTCTTGGTTACGCCATCGACAAGCTTGATCGTGTTGGTTATGGTGATTTGACCTATGAAGGTGTCCCGCGGGGAAGCTGGCGCTATCTCACGCCAGGAGAAGTGCGTCGTCTGAAGTCTTTGACAAAAGGCAAGGTGCAGGACACGGAGCAGGGCTGAAGAGTTGCGTGCGTTGTCTAATTTGCGGCCTCGCGTAGCTTCACGCCGCTGCTTTTGAGAAATGCGGTAGGTGTTTCTCCTCCCGCAAAAACAAACACAAAGTCGTTCTTCACCTCAATGTGCCTGTGATCCTGCCGGGTCAATCGTACCGTTACCGGGTCGATCTGCACAACGTGACTTTCGAACAGGACGTCCACTTTCCTGTCCTTCATAAGTTGATTAATCCGGACCTGATTCTTTTCCTTCAAGCGCGTGAACGCTTCTTTCCTGTAACTGAGGGAAATGGTGTTTCCTCGCTGCGTGGCAAGCGCGGCGGCGGCCTCGATCGCACTGTCTCCTCCCCCTACGATCAGAATATGTTTCCCCTGGTAATGTTCGGCCTCGATAAGCTTATACATGACCTTTGGGGAATCTTCTCCCTTGACGGACAATTTCTTTGGCGAACCTCTTCTCCCCATGGCCAGTAAAATGAACAAAGAATCGATTGTCTCATCCTGCGTCCTCACGTGGAATGTCTCGCCCGCTTTGTGAACTTCATGGACTTTCCTTCCCGTTCTGATATTGATCTTATTGTCTTTTACAATCCCATCGAAGAGGGCGAGAAGCTCCTCCTTTGAAATTTCGGGCCCCTTGATCTTTCCATAGAGCGGCAGATCAACGGGCTGAGTGAGGATAAGCTTGTGCCTCGGATAATGTAAGATTGAACCTCCAAGACTGTCCTGCTCGAGGACAATGTACCGTAACCCATGTGACGTTGCCCTGAGTGCCGCTGCAAGGCCAGCCGGACCTGCCCCGACGATCACGAGATCATATATGCTCTTCTTGCCGGATCGTGGACGGTCGGCGATGACGTTGATCGACTTTGCCCCCTGGCTGATCGCATTCCGGATCAATCCCATGCCGCCGAGTTCACCGGCGATGAAAAGCCCCGGGACATTGGTCTCGTAGTTCTCATCGTAATAAGGAATTTCCATTCCCTGGGCGGGACTGCCAAATCCCATTGTGATTGCTCCGACCGGACACGTTGATTCGCACAGAGCATGCCCGACGCAGTGGGTCCCCTGCAAAATCGCTGCGTGCCCGTCGATGATGCCCAGAACGCGTTCGGGGCATATCGCCACACAGCTACCGCAGCCGATGCACTTGAGGAGGTCGATTTTAGGATGAAGTGTCGCTGGTTCGGCGGCAGCGGCAGACGCCCTCACAAGGGGCACATTATGGGTGTGTTGACGATGGCGTGCCATCATCTTGAGCCAGTACGGAACCGCAATCAGAAGCACCAATGCGAGAAAGATCAAGCCGGTCGACAAGTTCTTATCCTACAAATGATATGATAGTTCTGCCAGAAAGTACGTATACCGGACCACGTTACCATAGTTACGTTCCGTGCTGAGCCAGAGAGAAACGTTCGGTATCAATGACGCAAGCAGGTCCAGAGCTAATGAGCGGGTGTCTTGCGTGGTGCTGAAGTTTTGCAGCGTATACCGGTTCGTTTGATAGCGAAGGTTCAGGTTGAAACGGGTGGTGATGGTTCTCTGGGCTGATAACGCATACCCCTTTATCCTTGAAACAAGGGTGGTATTAACAGTGTAAGAGGCCCGGTAGTTAATGCCTGTGAAAGATCTGTCGTACCAGCCGATACTCGAAGTATTGAGATACTCTTTCCCGAAGCCGTCATCGGATGATCGTGGTGAATAGGAATTGGAGGCCGATAATCCGCCTGGAGCGTCGAGTCTCAGGGTAAAGAGTGGCGTCGTTCTGAGTTTTGTGTCGAGAAACTCCTGCGGGACCGTCTGGATGAATCCGAAGAAATAGGTCGGCCGCCAGACGGAGACGCCCACGCCAATGCTCAGTTCGTGAATCGCTGCGTAATTCAACGACGCGTTGAGCGAGGTCAATTTGGCTTTGCCCGTAAGATCGCCATCCAGAACGGTCCTGAGATCAACCTCGCTCTGAGCAGTAAAGAAGATCGATTGGGTGGGATTGATCACAAGTGATCCGCCCATTGCTTCTCTTGAAAGCTGCGTTTTGAAATATGATCTGCTGTAAACGACAGTTCCGTCGAACAACCGTCTGTTGGGGGATTGATACTCACCAAACACGGCAATTTTCCTCAGATCAGTGAATGAAAATCCGGGAACATACGCTGGCTCGAATCCACCCGAAAGTCCCATGGTGATGTCTCCGAACGTGTGTGTGACGTAACCCCCATCGACGGCGCCGAGGAGTGGGGCCGCTCCCGGAACCACCCGACCGAGTGAGAGGGAATTAACTCCATCCGAATAGTCAAACGATAGCCGGTACACTTTTGTCAGATTCGAGGAGTACGCCGACGCGATAAAGTCCCGATTCCTGATGAGCGCCCGGAAATTGCCCGAGATCTGGAAAGTAAAATTCGTTCCGTTCAGCTTCCCTTTCATCGAGACGCTTACTCCGGGCTCCGACTGGTTGTAATTCTGATCGGAGTAAATAAAAGTTGTGTACTGAAGCGCAATCCTCCCTTGGACTGTGAGCCAGGCGGAAGGTAAGCTGCTTCCTTGCCCGATAACCCTGTGATTGATCGCAGATGTGGGTGTGACCATGACCGTGTCCTGAATCCTTGTGGCGAGGCTGTCAGAAAGAGCCACAGCCTCTCCTGCGACAAATGCGACCACCGTATCTCCTATCGCGGGCGCCCGTCTGAAAGAAAGTAGTCGGCATGCTGTGGATTTGGAGCTGCTGGCCACAACCCGAAGTCGGGCGATCGTGTCCCCCTTCGCGATGACATTGACATTGCTCGAATCTTCCACGTGGTTGCTCCTCCCAAGTGAAGTGTAGACGAATTCTGGGGTGATAAACGTTATCTTTCCCTTCGCTTCGTGCCCCTGGGCGGGCAGTTCGCATCTAAAAAGGACAAATTCCCACAACACGAGTGTCAGCACGCTGAGCCATCGTAACAGTACCAGATCATGGTGTGTCCACATACTATCCCCCCCCTCCAGTCGGATGACACTGGTAGCAGTTTGTGCTGTTCCAGACATATCCACTTATTCCCACATGTTGCGTCGCCGTCTGCGATTGCGTGTGACATACGGTGCATTGGAAGACCGAATAGTCCAAAGGATTCGTGTGGCATGTGGAACAGACTCCCTGTGCATTTCCGTGCGTCAGGGGAAACCAGGTATGATTGAACGTCGCCCCGGCCCAGCTTGTCGTGTTATGGCACGTTTCACAGGTCGTCGGAAAACCTGCCGCCGAGTGGATGGGGTTTGTCGTCCCGTTGTAATCAGCTGCGTGGCATGTATAACAACCAGTATAGTGGATCTGATAGTTCTGATTAATATGACATGAACCGCAGTTCAGGGAAGTGTGAGCGCCTGTTAGGCTGAAAGCTGTTGTGCTGTGATTGAATGTTCCGCCCGTCCACACGGTCGTTGAATGGCATCCGGTGCAATCATGGCTGAAACTTGCCGCGGTATGGTTGGGATCGGTCGGTCGTACATAGTCTGTCTGATGGCACTGATAGCAATCTGAATAGGTCAGATTAAAGTTGTTATTTGTATGGCACGAAGAGCAAACCAACGCGACATGGGCGCCGGTCAGCGGAAAACCCGTCGTCGAATGATCGATCGTAGCGTTGTCCCAGGAAGTTGTGTTATGACAGTTATCACAGTTGTGGCTGTAGTTGAGGGCCACATGGTTTGGATCATTCGTCGCCTGATAATCTGCCTGGTGGCACTGGTAGCAGGAGCTATAGGTGAGATTATAATTGCTATTCACATGACATGCTGTACACTGGATCGACACATGGGCTCCAGTTAAAGGGAATCCAGTCGTATTATGGTCGAATGTCACCCCACTCCAGGAAACAGTGTTATGGCACGTCTGGCAATCGTGGCTGTAATTGAATGAAGCATGATTTGGATTAGTCGTTCCCTGGTAATCCGTCTGGTGGCATTGATAGCAGGATTGATAGACAATGTGATAGTCTCCGCCAACGTGGCATGCCTGACACGGCTGGGCGAGATGTGCTCCTGTCAGCGCGAAGTGTGTGGAGTTATGGTCGAATGTCGCCGGGCTCCAGGCTGCCAGGTTGTGGCATGTTGTGCAGTCATGAGAGAATCCGCCGGCCGTGTGATTGGGGTTCTGGGCACCGGTGAAATCCTGTGAATGGCAATTGAAACATGTCGCAGGGATGTTTGTAAACTGATTGTTCCTGTGGCAGCTGGAGCATTGCAACGATTGATGTGCCCCCAGCAGCGGGAATCCTGTCGTGGAATGATCAAATGCTCCTGGCCACGATAACGCTGTGACGTTATGGCAGAGCGCACAGTTAGTTCCGAATCCGTTGGCGACGTGAGGTGGTGCCGTTGTTGAGAGGTACTCCGACTGGTGGCACGAGATGCACTCGGTGGGTGTTCCCGCGTAACGGTTGGGCGACTGCCGGTTGTGGCATTCATCGCAGTCGGCCACCAGGTGTTTCCCCTGAAGCGGGAATCGGGTCTGCTCGTGCTTCTCTTTCATGTCGGGAATCAACCAGGTGACGGTCGTGTGACACCGGGCGCAATTCGGACCAAGCTCCTTTTTGTGTACATCCGCATGACAGGTAACACACGCGGTCTCCTTCTTGGTGAACACGAGGTTTTCATGGCAACCCGCACAGGCGATGTTCTTGTGCTGGCCCGTGAGAGGAAATCCAGTGACCGAATGATCAAATGCCGAATCCGTCCGCATCTTCCAGGATTCAGGGGAGTGGCAGAGAGCGCATTTGAATTTCAGTTCCCCGTGCGGAGATTCCTGGGCTGAGCCGGACTGTGCTATGAGGATTAATAAGCCGAAAACCATGTATTTCATTTTAACGTCCCTCCCGCATGGCACGATTCGCATTCCATTGAAAGGGGCGTGTAACGCACTACCCTCACTGCCCCAACCATCTCTTGATGATGGCACTTGCCGCACTGGAGGCCGGCATGGGCGCCGGTCAGTCTGAATCTGCTCTGCCGGTTGTGGTCGAAAGCCATGTCTGACCATTTGGTCGAATCATGACAGCGCTTGCAATCTGTCACACCGTCCAGCACGAACTGCTTATTGTGCGCATCCTGATGGCAGTTCTCGCAAGGTTCACGCAGACCTTTGAAAGAAATGGTAATGTTCTGCGAAGACGAAGTTCGTTGGTGACATTTTGTGCAGGGGAGAGTGGCGTGTGCGCCTGCAAGATGAAACCCGGTCACGCTGTGGTCATAGGTCACCGCCGTCCAACTTTCGGTCCTGTGACATGTTGCGCAACCGTTTGCAAACCCCGCAGCTGAAAATTCCTGATCGTGAATGTTTGCGTGGCAATCGTCACACCTGTCGTGTTCGAAATGAAACTGGCCGGTGTTGCGGCGGTTTTTCGGATGACATCCCTGGCATTCGACGGCGACATGGCTCCCGGTCAGTGCATAGGAACTGTTCTTATGCATCGCAACGGTGAACGTCGAGGGGGAGAACCGCTCCGTGGTATGACATGTCGAACAGTTATTCTCGTACTCCTTACGAAACTCGCCGTGGTGATAGTCTTCGTGACAGTCGTCGCACGCCCGATGTCGGAGCAGGAATGTCGAGGAGAACGTGGCGCCTTGTTCCGGCTTGTGGCATTTTGCGCACGCAAGAGATGAATGTTTACCGGACAGAGGGAACCCTGTAAGGTTATGGTCGAATTTGTTCGATACTGTCTTGCTCCATCCTTCCTCTGTGTGACAGGTGGTGCAGGTTTTCTCCTGCAGTTTTGAAGTGTGCGGCGATTTATGGCAATCCTGGCATGACGTAAAGTTCTCGACGGTAAAGCTTTTGATGACATTCTTCTCTGGCAAGGCCAGAGGGAGGTGGCACTGCCTGCAATGAACAGCGAGATGCCTGCCACGAAGCGCGTACCGCGTTACGGTGTGATCGAATCTCTTAATGTCGGTCCAGGTCGAAGCATCATGACAGCTTCCACAGCGTTCTTTCTGTGCATCGTCATGTCTGTTGTCATGGCATCCATTACATGACTCTCGCAGGCCGAGGTACGTTGGATGCGGATGCTCGCTGAGAAGAGTTTTGGTCAGAGAATCGTTGATGTTGCGCGCATTATGACATTTCTCGCATGTGAGGTTCGCATGCTTGCCCGTAAGAGAGAAACCGGTTTGCGAGTGATCAAATGTGTTTTTGTCGAAGAGAAAGGTGGTCGCATCCCTGCCGAGATGTTCCTTGTGACAGCGTACGCAGGTTTGTGTGCTCTTCGCAAAGTGATAGCCATGCCGGCTCGTTATTGCTCCCTCTATTTCCCTGTGGCACGTCAGGCATTTCTGGCCGCTGATCGCTTTTCCTACCTCATGGCATGTGGTGCAGTTATTCGGACCATCAATGCTTTGGTGTGAGCGCGCAAGATCGCCGGGCGAAAATTGTGCGTTTGCGGTTCCGGAAACAGTCATGAGGCAAAGAAAAATTACCTGTTTACATGGATAGCATCGATTTTTCATCTGGCTCACCTGAACGCAATTTCATACACTATCTCTCACGCTCAAAATATCCAGCGGTAGCCAAGCCAATAGGCGACTGTCACATGTGCAGCAAGCGTGAGGAACATTATAATAGTGAATGGGAGATGAATCGCGTGCCAATAGAAAAACATCCGTTCGATTTGGCGAAGGACAACTGTTCTGCGCAATAGAGAAATCTTTGAGGCAGAGAGCGACCGAATCATATGCAATTTTTCGTTTGAGAGATCCTCGGCGGACAGAAGAGCATGAATCTGCTTCATTGTCGAGTGGCGCATTCTCTCGAGGCGGATAATTGTCGAGAGAGTTTGTAAGACATTTGAAGGGGTTGGAATATTCTGAAACGCGTGATCGATGATGCTCGCTGCGCGCGTGCCGGCATCGGTTGCTCCCATCTGCTCGCGAATCTGCTGAAGTTGCGCGTCGATTTCACCGCCGGTCATTTCATGACCGCGGATATTGCGCGGGATCTGGATATAGAGGAACCGTCCAATCACTCCGCTTGCGACGACGGAGAGCATCGACCAGAGACTGATTGCCGCGATGCCACCTGCCTTGAACGTCGTGTGATAGACCACCAGGATGGGCCCTATGAGGCAGAGGATTATATGAACCTCAAGCCATCGTGATAGAGATCCGAGTTTCCAGAGAGCACGAATTCTTTTCCGCGAGGAGTAGATGATGACGCCGATGATTATCATCGCACTCCCTATTATCCCAAGTCCTTGGCTGTAAACCCCGGACGGTCTCATGCTCTGATAATCGGGCCTGAAGGGTCGGCCCTGAACTGGCGTCAGATAGTACCCCCACCCAATGATACTCAGACTGATGAGAGCGGAAAGCGTCATAAAGAGCAAGAAGAATAGGAATATGTGGTGCGATGTAGATTTCCCGACATCGCGAGTTTTATTCATCACAAGGGAGTGGTGATATGTCAATTGTGTATAAATGGTTCTCGACACTCCGGTCCGCAATTTCCGCTGGACGAAAAATGCGGAATAATCACGGAGTTTTCAATCCGGATTGTGAGGGCGCTCACGTCTGCTGTTTAGAACCAAGTACCAAAAGCGGTGGGAAGGATTCGAAATTGTTGATGATCAAATATCTTGCATAAGTTCTTGAATTCTTGAAAGATATGCAAGATGTATTTCATTATGAGTAAATTTAAGAATCACCATCGCCGGGGGACGTTTTTTACAGTGCGAATCGTATCCCGGGCAATTAACAATTCTTCATTGGTGGGAATCACGTACGCTTTCAAACGTGAAGAATCGGTGGTAATAATTCCTTCCTTCCCAAGAATCATTTCGTTATTGCGTTGTTTGTCGATTTCCAGGCCCATCCACTCAAGTCCTGCACAGATTCTTGCCCGGATTACTGCGCTGTTCTCGCCGATCCCGCCGGTAAAAACAATCGCCTCCGCTCCACCTAACTCTGCGAGGTATGCGCCAAGGTATTTCCGTGCACGGATGCAAAAAATGTCGATCGCAAGACGTGCTCTCCGATCTTGCTTCTCACGCTCTTCGTCGAGAAGTTCCCGCATGTCGTTTGTTAGCCCTGAAATCCCGAGGAGGCCGCTCTGCTTGTTGAGCATAGTGTCGATCTCCCGGACGCTCATTCCTTCCTTGTGGCGAATGAATTCGATCAACGAAGGATCCAGATCACCGCCGCGCGTGCCCATGACGAGACCTTCCAACGGAGTAAATCCCATAGAAGTGTCTATGGATTCACCGTTCTTAATAGCACAAGCAGAACATCCATTACCCAGATGGAGAGAAATGATTGTTGTTTGTTCCGGAGGGATGCCCATAATCGTCCGATATCGATAAGAGACATACCGATGTGAAGTCCCGTGAAAGCCATATCGCCGAATTCTGTGTCTTCGATAAAGCTGGTACGGGATGGCGTACAGATATGACGTCTCGGGCATGGTTGAATGAAACGCAGTATCGAAGACTGCGACCTGGGGAACACCGGGGCCCAATAACTCACGTGCAGCTACGATCCCCTTGAGATTTGCGGGGTTATGGAGTGGAGCGAGTTCAATGTTGTCCTCGATCTGCTCCACCACCGCGTCATCAATGAGTACAGATTTCGTGAATTTCTCTCCACCGTGGACAACGCGGTGCCCGACGGCGTGGATATCAGAAAGGGAATTAATATTGTCGATTTTGGAATCCGGAGAAATAATCCATCGCAGGATATAATCAATTGCTTCACGGTGATCGCGCAACGCGTCTGCGCGCCGAACTTTTGGCTGCCCCTCTGCCTGCAATGTGATAATCGCCTGGCCGATCACACGCTCAAGGTAACCACTCGCAAGCCGCCTGTCTTGATTCTTCTCGATGAGATCGAGATCTGTTTCAACGATCTGGAATTTTACTGATGATGATCCGCAATTTAGGACGAGTATATTCATAATTGGCTGAGGAAGTGAAAGAGGGTGGTGTGGTCGTTAACAGATGTAATAGTTTCGACAATTTACAAAAATTCGGAGTTAGAAGAAAGCACTCAGAGATAATCTGGCAAGACATATGTCACTTAAATTGCTGTCGAAAGGTTTAAACGATGCAATTCGGAGTTTTTGGTTGGACATCTAACACTTAGGGTGCCGAACGGAAGTCCTCAGGAGTTGCATGATCCAAAAATAGTACGAATGTCAAGGTTTTACAAAGTGACGAATGAACATAAGTCCGGTTCGGACGCGGGACGTATTTTCACTCTGGGATTACCCGTGATAGCACATCCCGGACTTCATTCACATTCCCCTGAAAAGGGGTAGAGTAATTGAACGCCTACGAGAGCTCTTGGTGAGTAATTGTCCACGTTGCATTTTGTTTGACCGGAGTGTGCGCTATTGACATTTTTCCCGCACGCTTGTGAAGGAGTTTCTCAGCGTTTGACTTCATGGGCCTGCTCTGATCACGGGGCAGGGGAATCATGCCTGTTGGGATGCCGGAGAGCATCGCGCACTATCACCCGGATCATCTCCTTTGGTTCTGCTTCTCCAACCATCATCCGATCCTTGTTTCAAAGGAGCTCATTGTCTCCCTGGCCCGACACAATACGTCACCGGGGTTTTGCATCTGATAACCCGCTACTTGGGACATAGATGTTTGCGGATGGACT
>JAWOMQ010000209.1:0-16950 GCA_033852415.1 Bacteroidota bacterium | reverse complement strand
GGCCTGCAGTTGTCGGTGAGTACTTTGCCATGTGCGGGGGAACGAGTTGCCCAGTTGCCATCTCGACCTTGGCGAGTGCCGATCTTGCCCGAAGGCTTGCCGCCCTTCGCCCGAAGGAACTTTGTATCGTGGGAAAGACGGAGACAGAGAATATCGGCATCGATAAGATCATCAGAAACACCATTACCAATCCGACCATTCATTTCCTCCTTCTTGCAGGAAAAGAGCCAAAAGGGCACGAGTCAGGAAAAACTCTGCTCGCGCTGAGTGCAAACGGCGTGGACGAAAAGATGCGGATCAAGGGCTCTCCTGCCAGGCGGCCCATCCTCCGCAACGTAACTCTCCAGGAGGTGGAGGCGTTCCGAAAGCAAGTTCAACTCGTTGACATGATCGGCTGTGAGGATGAGTCACTGATCGTTGCGAGGATGAAAGAGCTCTCTGTTGCTGCTCCATCAGACACGTCTTGCCATTGCGATGACCAGAAAGGAAGTGCGCCGAGCCCAATCGTCTCGGAAACCATTCAAACCGCAGAACCCCCGACCATTGCCCTGGACGAGACGGGATACTTTGTCATTTTGCCGCAGCCCGCGCGAAAGGTTATTGTCGTGGAACACTATTCCTATGATAACACACTATTGCGAACGATAGAGGGAGCGAACGCGCGAATTCTGTATTTGACAATAATTCAAAACAAGTGGGTTTCTCTACTCTCGCATGCCGCCTATATTGGGAAGGAACTCGCAAAGGCAGAGCTTTCTATGAAGTATGACATTCCGTACGTGCAGGACGGCGCCTAAGAGTTATCATGAATCCAGAGTCTACGATCAAGAATTCTATGCTGGATCGCTTCACTAATAAGGTCGGGCTTGAGTTTGAACATCCTGCAAGATCGGCGATCTTCCTTCCCACCTTCAAAATCCTGTCAGAGGCACGTCCCGAGAATCCGAGCTTTGTAATTTCCATTTTCAGCAAATCCTCTCCTACGTCATCAAGTCTGCAAAACGCACGAATACCCCTTGGTTGCACGTCGGGACTGCAATACATCCCATTCCTACCTGATGAAGTTGCCTGTGATAATCATGTTAGTTCCAGTTCAATTACTTGAACGAGTGGATCCTCGATGGAATTTTGTGTTATATCGGAACTGTTAGGAGTCCTGCAGGGCCCACCCCAGCAATTTCCCAGAGAGCTTTGAAGGATGGTGAGCGTGTTTACCCCGAGTTTATCGAGGAGTTGAGCGAACCTGCAGGCCCACTCCAGCCATTTCCTTGAAAGCCTGTAAGAGTCGTGAGCGAGTTTACCCCGAGTTTATCGAGGGGTCGAACCATAAGGTTGAAGAACGCATTCTAATTTCATATAATTGGTGTCACTTATTTATATAGAGGACGCCATGAACGACTGCAGGAAAAAAACCGCACAAATCTACCAGTTGCCACTTCCATCACTAATTCTAAACGTGCCAAGTTGGAGGCATGCGCGGATTTTCATGTACCTTTTCCTCACCTTCCTCGGAAGTACGCTGACGAACGGTTTGTTGTATGCCCAGGCTGCGTTGCAGGCACAGGCACCTGCAGGCCCGCCGCCGACGTTGGAGGAGGTCCGCAAGACCATGGGGATCCCGTCGCATGGCGATGTGCGCGGGCAGCAAGACGCTGTCGGCTTCGCCTCGACGGCTGTGCAAATGGAGAAGACATGGGATCTCTCGGCCACGCCGCCCGCACCAGAGAAGCTTGGCGATGCGCCGCCGCCCGGAGTTGCCGGTGTGATCTGCCCACACGACGATTTCATTTACGCGGGCCGCGTTTACCGCCAGGTGCTGCCGCTGGTCACGGCAAAAACCGTAATACTCGTTGGCGTCTTTCATGGGTGGCGCAAGTTCGCCGCGCACGATGTTCTCGTCTTTGACGATTACCGTGCCTGGCGCACGCCCGACGGCGAGGTGCCTGTATCGGGGCTGCGCACCGAGATCCTTGCGCACCTCGGCAAGGGCGAGTTTGTCCAAAGCGCCGCTTGGCATGACTCAGAGCACTCATTGGAGGCGCTTCTATTCTGGCTCAGGCATGTCCGTCCAGACCTTGAGATTATTCCGATGATTGTGCCTGTTATGCACTTTTCCCGCATGGATACGCTTGCCTCTCACCTCGGTACGGCGATCGCAGCAGTGATGTCCAAACACGGCCTCGTTCTTGGCAAGGACTTCGCGGTTGCGATCTCCTCGGATGCGGTCCACTACGGTAATGATTTCCAATATGTAGCATTCGGCGAGGGCGGTGTCGATGCCTACGTGAAAGCCTGCGACCAGGATAAGGCCTTGCTTCGTGGACCGCTTGCCGGCGACGTCACAACGGCCAAGGCAGAGCAGTTCTTCGCCACCTGCGTGAAGGAGGACCAGCCCAGCGAGTACCGCCTCCCCTGGTGCGGGCGATTCTCAATTCCGTTCGGCCTTCTGCTGCTCGAGTACACGACTGCCGCACTGGGGCTGCCAACACCGGTCGGTCACCCGTTGTGCTACGGCACATCTGTTGGTGGTCCAGAACTAAAGGTGCGGGAACTCGGGATGGGTTCAACAGCACAAGCCAATCTATACCACTTCGTGGGCTATCCGGCAGTCGCGTACACGGTTGGGGGCGCCCAGTAGCATCAGGACCCCGCTTTTATCTCGAAAAGCAAACTCGAGATCCTCGGTCAGAGAATAACGAATCGTTTACGACCCGACCACGGCGAGTAGGATGATTTTGATCGAATGAGAACAGCCCTTCGCACTCACCCCTCCAAGTGACCCGCTCTATGGGAAACCCCGTACGATTATCTCGTGGGGGTTTTCTTTTGAAGAAGGTCAATGCACACAGTAGGTGATCGCATCTTTGAAATCATTAGAGAGGAGTGCGCCGAATTGCGATTCACCTCTCAGATCGGTACATTAAGCTCCCCAAGCATCAATTACATCAAAAAAGAAAAGTACACAGTTGGAATTCTATGCGTTATCTCGGATCAACAATTTCATTACTTTTGCTCACGACACTTTCGTCATACGCCCAGTGGACTCTCAGCGGTTATCACCGCAGGCCCTATTCGATGTCGGTTACAGGCGATACGGTTTTCGTTGCCACCGGTGATTACATCGATCGATCTGCGAATAATTTTCAGTCGTGGACAAACCTCAGCAACGGCGTGGATATCTATACCCTCTCCGTGCTCGCCGACGGGCGCCATGTGCTCGCGGGGGCATTTACCGGCGTCTACGTTTCGACGAATGGAGGTGATGCCTGGACTGCAGGAAACTCGACTCTGTGGGAGCATATTGTTACGCTGGCAGAAACACCCTCCTACTTCTTTGCGGGTGTGGTTACATCCTTTTCCGTCACTCCCTACCGTGGTGTCTATCGCTCGTCGGATAACGGGTATACATGGGCAGCAGCGAATAACGGGCTTGATACCGCTGCACTTCCGGGATATTCGATCTATCCCGGTTTGCAAATCAACTCCTTGGCGACAGCCGGACAAACCCTCTACGCTTGCACTGAAACGGGATTATATGCTTCAACGGACGAGGGGGCATCGTGGTCCGTTGTCGGGTCCGGATTGCCGCAGGGTGTCAACAGCACTGCAGTAGCATCGGGCGGGGGATATGTGTACGCGGCGTTTACCCAACAGGGTATTTTTCGGGCTCCGTTGAATGGCGGATCATGGACGCCGATCAACCAGGGACTGCCCAATTCCACCTACGTCAATGTGTTGTTCTTTCACAACGACTGTTTGTTCGCTGGAAGAGGATTCTATGGAGGCATCTATCGATCTTCGGACAACGGTACGACCTGGAAGGACGTAAACTATGGGCTTGGAAATGGTGACCCTCGTACGATCCTCAGCATGGTAACAGAAGGGTCAACCGCATTAATCGGTACGGACGGTGCACTATTCACGCGGCCCTTCGGAGAGTTAACCTCACCGAGTGTTTCATTCGGTGGTACGGTCATTCAGTTTGGAAACGTCCGTCTCGGCACCTCCCGGGACACCATCATTGCGATCACGAACAACGGAAGCGAGACACTACAGGTCACAAATGTTGCCGTCACAGGGTCCAAATTCTCGATGCATGGACCTACTTCAGCGGTACTGGCAACGGGTGAATCGATAAGCGACACGATTCACTTTGACGCGAGCACGCTTGGGTTTGCCACCGGATCGCTCGTCGTGTCGAGCAACTCCTACAACACCCTTGATACCCTGAAACTTTCAGGTACGGCGGTCATCCCGCAACTCAGGCTCAATATGAACTTCATACAATATGGCAGGGTCAACATCGGCGATTCCGTCGCGCAACAAATATCTTTCCTCAATTCCGGCACGGATACACTCAGGATTTCGAACGTTCTCCCGACAGATTCCAATTTCACAACTTCGATTTTGAACGCAATAATCCCGCCTGGTGGAAGGCTCAACTGGATCGCAACGTTCACCCCTCATATGCGGGGTGTCAGGGTCGGAGAAATCATCATCGCAAGTAACAGCCCCGAAGCTCTCGATACAATCATCGTCGGCGGGACTGGTATTCTTGTTCATATACGGTTCAATACCAGCCGAGTTGATTTCAATCCTATAGGGAGAGGAGAGCACAGGTGGTTACCATTTGCTATCCACAATGATGGGCTTGACACCCTTACTATATCGGGTATGACAAGCTCCGACGCGGATTTTACGGTCAATCCGTCTACGCTGGCCGTTGCTCCGGAGGATAGCGGGAAGCTTACGATAACGTTTAATTCAAAAACCCCGGGTTACAGGACGGGAATATTAAGCTTGAGCGATAATGCCATTGGCTCACCTCATCAAATCACGTTAATCGGTCTCTATTATTCGGGGAACACAGTCCTTGAGCAAAATTTTCCGAATCCAGTAAACATTCTCACGTTCATTCAGTTTTCCCTTACACAGTCGGGATACACCTCGCTCAAGCTCTACGACATCCTCGGTAAGGAGGTGGCAACATGGATCGACGGCGACATGAGCGCAGGACCTCACCAGGGTTTATTCGGAAGGACAGGCCTCGCAGACGGAGTTTACTTTTACCGATTAGTGACTCGTGATGGGACTGAAACCAGAAAGATGGTGCTCCTGAACGGCTGGTTACATTGACCTGCCTCTCGGCAAGTGATCCAAGAATACTTCAGTTATTGAAAACAACCTGCTGTTGCAGCTTCTCGTCTCATCCTCTTGATGAATTCATATAGTGTCTGGTAATCGAGAGCCCTATGAGGAAAATGTTGCCGGAATGGTGACATTATTTCAAGTTAGTCCATCTGATCATCATAAGTTTGACGTTCTACTCCCCGTAATTTGACACCATTGTGTGGAGCTATACTTATCTGGTTGAATCAGCATAGGAAAGCGCTGAATAAATAACTCCCGCATGCGTTATGTTAGCAATTGTTTCTACACCGGAAGAGCAATGAATTTAGCGGGACGTTTCGCCGTCTCCAGTTTTCGGCGCGCGCTTTGAGCCTGACAATACCGGGAAAACAGGTGAATCAGGAGCCGGACATCAAAGAAGCCCGCATTTGCGGGATTGTTTTTCTGATCCTTTATTGATTAGATTATCGAATCAGCAGTCCGTTCTTCCATCACAAAAGGGAGTGATACCATGAGATTTCTAATTACTGGCTGTCTTATAGCAACAGTTTTGGCAGTATCGTTCGGAAAGCAACAGTCGCAGGTGACCCGTGGAAAACCGTGGGTCGGAGGGCGGGGAATAGTTGAATCTGTAGCCCAGATCAAACAGCGAACCCAAGCCACATTGAAAGAGAATCGGGAGACGGGGGAAGAGGCAGAGTTTGAAGCGAGCACCCTCCACTGGCCAAGCCGGCAGAATCCGGCTGCCCCATTTGTTTCTCAGTGGCCGGAGGCGAGCGTGGTAAAAGGTGGCTCTGTCAGGCGGGAGCCATTCAGTCCGCAAACCATTGGCGTAGATTTCAGAGCAGAACACAGCAAGACGGTGTTCCCGCCCGACTGCAGTGGAGGGGTAGGGCCTTCTCAGATCCTCGTTTGCACGAACGATACCATCAATACTTTCACCAAGAACGGAACCTACCAGCCCACCATGAGTGGTGCGTCGACCAGCGGTTTCTTTTACTCAGTCCGGGACACAGGGGTTGTCAATGATCCACATGTCGTATTCGATCCGCTTTCACAGCGGTGGTTTATCGTCGCGATAAATTTCTATTCATCGGAAAATCCAAACAGAATTCTGATCGCGGTCAGCTCCGGTGCAACAATAACGTCGCGATCAGACTTCACTTTCTTTGAATTCCGGCAGGATTCAGTCGGCGGATTCCCAAATTCTGATTCGGGTGGAATTGCAGACTACCCGACTCTAGGAGTCGACGCAAACGCCCTCTACATCTGCGCCGATATTTTCATCCTCAAACCAACGTTTAAGTTTGTGGGGTCCACTGCATTTGTCGTCCGGAAAAGTTCAGTGCTCGGCGGCGGTCCCATCATTGTAACGGCGTTCCGGCAGCTGTGCACCGATTCTCTCCACGGACCATTTGCCCCACAGGGTGCTACAAATCACGATCCGAGCGCAACTGAAGGGTATATAGCCGGGGTTGATGCGATATCATATGGCCTGCTTCAATTCCGGCGTATTACAGATCCTGGTGGTACCCCAGCCATTTCAGCTAATCTGTCACTCAATGTTCCAGCTACTTACACGCCCACGAAAGTTCCCGCAAAAGGGAGCACGTATCCATTGGATGCTCTTGATGATCGCTTGAGTGCGGTATATATTGAGAATGGGAGGTTATGGGCGTCCCATGCAATCGCAGTGAACTCCAGCGGCGTCGCCGATACCAGTGGCTCGGGGCGGGATGCGGTCCGGTTCTATGAAATTGATGGCCTGAGCACGACACCAAGCCTTATTCAGTCTGGGACGCTGTATACCTCCGCTGCCAGCAACCCGCTCTATTATTGGAATCCGAGTATCGCAGTTTCGGGACAGGAGAATGTTGCCATCGGAAGCAGTTACGCTGGCGCCAATGATTATGCCGGGATTGCCTACTCGGGGCGGCTCTCGACCGATGCTTCAGGATCTATCCAGCCAGCGACATTTATGGCGGCATCCAGCGGGTATCATCCCTATGCTCTCTCATTTCCTCCATATTACTACCGATGGGGAGATTTCTCTACCACGGACGTCGATCCCAACGATAACATGACGATGTGGACTATCCAAGAATATACTGATAGTACTCCCGTCAGTGTGACCTGGGGTGTTCGAGTGACGCAGTTGAAAGCTCCACCGCCGCCCTCATTGATCTCGGCCTCACCCGATTCTGTCGACAGGGGAGCCTCTCATGTCAGTGTTCTCATCACCGCAGCGTCATCGAACGGATCAGGTTTTTACGATCCGGGGCCGGGATTCCCGCAACGCATTTCGGCACTGATCGGCGGAGGTGGGGTGACCGTGAACAGTGTCGCCGTTGTGGATCCCACTCACGTGACACTTGACATCTCCATCGATACCAGCGCCGCGCTCGGCGGACGGGCGGTTACGGTGATGAACCCCGATTCCCAGTCCGTGACAGCTTCCGCCCCAACGATCCTTGCAATTAAGGTGCAGTCGCTTTCAACGATTTCCATTCCACTCTCCGCCAGCTGGAACCTCGTTTCCAATCCATTCTTTGTTGCAAATGATTCGACCGGAGCACTCTTTCCAGGTGCTGCCACTCCTGCGTACTCCTACAGTTCTCCGTCTGGCTATCAGGTCTCGACCCAGCTGCAAAACGGAGTCGGATATTGGCTCAGGTTCAATTCCAGCTCGACCCAATCCATTACAGGATATCCGATGGCCGATGATTCAATACCAGTAACCGATGGTTGGAACCTGATCGGCTCAATTGGTCAATCGATCCAGGTCGGCTCGATTGGAAGTAGTCCGCCGGGCATGATTACCAGCAAGTTCTTTGCTTATGCAGGGGGATATACGATTACAGATTCGATAAAACCCGGCCAAGGCTATTGGGTCAAAGTCAGTGGCTCCGGATGGCTCGTGCTGTCATCATTGGGAACTACGACGCCCTCCACCAGAATCAGAATCATCGCAACAAACGAACTTCCTCCATCTCCACCAGAGGATGCTGTGCACGGCGGGGTGCTCCCGCTGAACTATACACTCGGCCAGGCGTATCCGAACCCCTTCAATCCATCAACGATAATCAAATATCAACTTCCATCGGACAGCCGAGTAACACTGAAGATTTATGATCTTCTGGGACAAGTTGTCTCTACGCTGGTCAGTCAAACAGAACAAGCCGGCTACAAACAAGTCGAATGGAATGCATCGAACTTCCCATCCGGCATCTACTTCTACCGGCTTGAAGCCGCGGGCATTGCGAACCCGAGTAAAATGTTTACGCAGGTGAGGAAGATGATTTTGCTGAGATGAAACCAAGCATTCGCAGTCACCAATCCAAGTGGTGCCCATCACTTGAACCTCCGTGCGATTATTTCACGGAGGTGTTCTTTTTAGCACAACTCAGTGCGCAGAGTTGGTGATTGCCTCCTTAATCATTATAGATCGACTTCAAGCGAGTGAAAGAGGAACTTCTCTGTGGGTTTTTGTGTCACATCGGAACAGTCAGGATTCCTGCAGGGTTCAACACGCTAGAGCCTCACTTTGCGACATTTTCCACCTTTCTAAATTTCTTCTGGCTTTATAATTGTGGCTGGATTGCCAGCTGGAGACAATGCGCCTTTGGCGGCACTCCTGATAATTGTACGCCTGACCAAAGTGAATCAATCTTTTCGATTCATTGAATTTAAATCCTTTCGACTGAGCCCCCGGTTTTCGAGTAATGCTAACATATTCGATTGAGTGTTGAAGAACCGTCCTACCTAGGCATCAATCCTGAATATCACAATCGAGCGTCTTCAATGGAGCAGCGTGTTCCTCAAATCTCAATGCGAGTCAAATTGTCGTTGTTAGATCGGCATTGCTTTAATCTTTTGGAAAATAAATCAGGTTCGGAAGGCATAACAGGTGCCATCCTCCGGATAACAATTCTGATTTCTACCAAAGGGGGGTGGAGCATGAGTTTGCCTTCTACTCGAACGATGCAAAACATCGTCCTTCTTCACTTCTTGCTTCTTTCTAATGGTTAAGATATATTTCTGTCGCCTTTAACCCTCATTTTAGGCCTAGCACGAGCTTATGCTATCGAAAAAGGCAGGCAATCCTGCGAATTACGGCGAGGCCGACACTGCTCAATTGTATCTGGCAGAGGTTATAAACTCTTCACACGACGCAATCATCGTAGGGACCCCGGATGGGACGATCGACAGATGGAGTCCGGCTGCTGGGCGGCTCTTCGGTTACAAAGCGGCTCAGGTCAAAGGAAAGCCCATATCGGCACTCATGCTGCGGAATAGTTCCGGCGCGCTCAGAGGGATCTTAAAACAGGTGCGGCGAGCAGAGCGGGTAGAAGATTTTGAGGCCGTCTGCATTGCCAAAGACGGACATCGTGTGGATGTGTCGCTGACAGTTTCCCCAATTAAAGATGCCTCGGGAATGGTCGTCGGCATCCTTGTCATCGCACGTGACCTCAGCAGACGGCAACGAGGAAGGGCTGCGCTCGAACGTCGAAACCGGGAGTTGGAGACGTTCCATGAGCTTTCCGACGTTCTTCTCTCTACCCGATCCCTCGAAGAAACGTATTGCGACATCGTCGACGGGATCCGCGTTGCAACCGGATTTCCCATCGCTGCCATAGCGCTCTACGATGAAAGCCGGCAGGCCATTGTTTTTCACGGGCTGAGAGGGGAGCATCGCCATCTATCTCGCTCCAGCATAGAGCTGCCAATCGATGAAACAGTCTCCGGCATCGTCATTCGATCGGGGAAACCGCTCACCGAGAAACATGTTCTCAACCAATCGAAGTACCGAAGTAAATTCCTGCGCGGGGCTCGCGCACAGACGTTTGTCGGGTATCCGATGAAGATTGGGATGAAGATTATCGGATGCCTAAATCTCGCCCATACTGAGAGCATCGAAATCTCTCCCGACATGGCTCGCTGGATTGAAAGCCTGGCAAACTACGCGGCCGTGCTGACCGAGCGCAAGCGATCCGAAGATGAGCTTCAAAGATCACGCGAACAACTCCGGGAACTCTCACGGCATGTTCAGGATGTCGTGGAAGAGGAGCGGAAGCGAATTGCCCGCGAGATTCACGATGCCCTGGGTCAGGAGCTATCGCTTCTGCAGCTCGAGCTGGGGTTAATTCAGGAACAGCTCCCAAAATCCGAGAAGCAGCTTCGAAAGAAAACGAGGGAGATGTCCAAATTAGTAGACGTCTCTATTCGGTCTGTGCAGAGGATCTCAGCCGACTTGCGACCTGCATTGTTGGACAATCTCGGTCTGGGGGCGGCCGTTGAATGGTTGGTTAAGAGATTTGTGAAGCGAGCCCGGATGTCGTGCGAGATCTCGATCGATCCGCCCCAGCTCAAGCTGGATCCGGAACGATCCACAGCGTTATTCAGAATTCTCCAGGAGGCCATGACCAACGTATTACGCCACGCTAGGGCAACGAACGTGGGGGTCCACCTTGTAAAGAGTGATAAGCTTATCATCATGACCGTTCGAGACAACGGAATAGGTATACCCCCCGACCGGATCACAGATTCAAAATCTGTTGGCTTGACTGGCATGCGGGAGCGAGTGTTGCCTTGGGGCGGCCGGGTCGATTTTATCCGTCTGTCCACAAAAGGCACTGAAGTGGTTGTAACTCTACCGGTCCGACCATGAGTCTGTTGTCGAAAATCCGGATTCTTCTCGCAGATGATCACACGATGTTTCGTGATGGGGTGAAGCAGGTGCTTATGAGTACGGAGGGGTTTGAGGTAGTCGATGAGGCGAGTAACGCGGCACAGGTTCTCGAAAAAGTCGGGCAAACAAAGTGCGATGTCGTTGTCCTGGATATCTCCATGCCCGGAAGAGATGGCATTGACGTACTGAAGCAGCTCAAACAACTGAATCCTCATCTTCAGGTGTTGATCCTCAGCATGTATCCGGAAGACCAGTACGCCTTCCGGGCAATGAAGGCGGGGGCGTCAGGTTATCTGACCAAGAACAAGGCCGCCTCCGAACTGATCGAGGCAATCCGGCGGGTCGCCTCGGGGCGAAAATACATCAGCGCCGAAGTTGCAGAGCAGCTGGCCATCGAGATCGAAAGAGACGAGGACAAACCGCTGCACCAGAAACTTTCAGATCGCGAATACCAGGTCATGTGCCTGATCGCATCCGGAAAAGCGGTCGGACAAATCTCGGAGGAGCTTGCAATCAGCGTGAGCAGCGTGAGCACCATGCGGTCGCGCATTCTCAAGAAGTTCGGGATGAAAACGAACGCCGAAATAACTCGCTACGCCATCAAACATGATCTCGTACACTGAGTGAGGGCCTCGTTTCAGGCCTTCCGTCGATAGACCCAAGCGCGCCGACCGCCGGGAAATTCCTTTGCCGCTGTTTCGTTCAAATCCCCCGATTTTTCCCCGCCTTCTTTGAGGATCCAAAGTTTTTAGAATGGGTTCCTAATATCTGCTGATTCTGGCCCGGCCTAAACAGGCCGTTTATGTTTTCTCACACCATTCAATCCTTTGTCTTTCAAAGATCCCCTAGGAAGCCATTTTTTCCATCCATTGAGCGGGAGCATGACTTATGGTTTTCCCCCCCATCGAAATTCCGGAAAAATTTTGTCGTTGATACCACTACAACCGTTTGACGAAGGAACTACAAGAGAGTTGTGGTCCCCTTGACTAACGATCGTTCATTACGTCTGTCTTACTAATGTAAGAGAGACAGACGAAAACGGACACTAAATAGAGGTATTCCATCATGAAACTCTTTATTGCAGATGATAATGTTCCATTCCGGACACGACTGGCCTCCATTCTTGCGGAGATCGAAGGTATTGAGGTCGTCGGTGTGGCCGCGGATGTTCCAGGTGCCATCTCGGCAATCGAGAAGACAAAGCCCGATACGGTCATCCTCGACATCCATATGCCCGGTGGAGACGGCTTTGACGTTCTGCATAAGATCAAATCATCGAGACCTTCCCCGCTCGTGATCATGCTGACGGTTGGCCCGCGGAGCACGTACGAATCAGTGTCGTTCCTGACGGGAGCCGACTATTTCTTCGAGAAAACCAGCGATTTAAGAAAAATGGGGCGGTTGCTCAAGGCCTTCGCGAAAAAAAGAAAGACCATGTCGTTCAAGACAACGTAACAGCGGTTATGACTTGCACTTTTCAAATTATCAGGAGAATTCATCATGAAAAAAAATCTCATCATCGTAACTGTCGTCGTGCTTGCGCTCGCCGCAATGGGGTATATCGGCCTGCTGAAGCGTGGCTCGGATAAGTACGATTTCAGGTTCGATAAGGTAACCAATGGCGACCTGTCGGTCTATGTGACGGCCACCGGTACGATCAGCGCCGTTATCAGTGTCGATGTCGGCACCCAGGTCTCGGGCATTATCACAAAGCTCTACGCTGATTTCAACTCTATTGTCAGGGAAGGACAGGTGATCGCTCAGCTCGACACGACCTTCCTCTACCAATCCTTGAAAGACGCCGAAGCGGGAGTGTATAAAGCACAGGCGCAGCTCGACGACAGCAAAAGAAATCTGAAGCGGGAGAAAATCCTGCTGGATAAGAGTCTCGAGTCGCAGCTTAATTACGATGCGGCGCTGACAACAAATGAGTCGAATGAAGCTGCCCTGAAATCTGCTCAGGCGACCCTCGATAGGGCGAAAATAGATCTTGCGTACGCGACCATCATTGCCCCGATAAATGGCGTTGTTGTCAACCGGGCGGTGAATGTGGGGCAGACAGTGGCCGCGAGCTTTTCGTCCCCTACGTTGTTCACGATCGCGAACGACCTGCAGAGAATGCAGGTCCAAACAACGGTGGATGAGTCAGATGTGGGCATGGTCAGTATTGGCCAGCAAGCCACGTTTACGGTCGATGCTTATCCGGATGAGAAATTTAACGGAACGGTTTCGCAAATCAGGCTCGCCCCACAGTCGATCCAGAACGTCGTAAACTATATCGTGGTCATCGATGTCAATAACGACCAGCTGAAGCTGATGCCGGGCATGACGGCCAATGTGAAGATTCTCGTTGCAAGCACGAAAAATGTTATGAAAGTCTCAAACATGGCGCTTCGGTTTCAGCCACCCGCCGATATCGTCGACACCACAGGTGCCGGCTCGACGAACGATGCTTTTTCCGGCAGAGGTCAGGGAAATGTTGATACCTCAAGGATGGGACAAAACCTCCTCGCTGCCCGTGATCATGCAATTTCCGGATCGGGCGACCGGAACCAGCTCGGTCAGAGCACCGGGAACGGGAGTCCCCGGGTCCTGGAAGGTGATATGAAACGTTTTCAGAGGATCAAGGATTCCATTCAGGCCGCTCACGGCGGTACGTTGAGCCAGGAAGAGCTCAGGGTCGAATTGCGGAAGAAATTCGCAAGCCAAACGCCGTCAGGCTATACTTCCGCTGTCGTGAATATGCCGAAGCCGAATGCTTCGGGAAATGCAGCGAACTTTGGCATCATCTCGACGTTCCCTGAATATCAGAAGAGTGCGTATGTTCCTTCGCACCAATCGGGAAAGGGCCGGGTGTGGATCCTGAAGTCCAGCGGCTCTCTTACACAGGTCTTTGTCCGGACAGGGCTGAACGACGGCCGATATACTGAAATCACCTCGCCGATGCTGAAACCCGGAGATCAAATTGTGCTCGGCGCTACTCCCCATAACGATTCGGGGTCCGGGGCGGCTTCGAACCCGCTGGCCAGCCAGGGGCAGGGGAAGCCGATGGGAGGTTTCCGATGAACCAGGAACTCGTAAGTCCGCACATAGGCATGGATGGATCACTCATCCTGATCGATCACCTGACCAAGGTCTATCAATTGGGTGAAGTGGACGTTCACGCGCTTCGCGGCGTGTCGCTTCAAGTCTCGAAAGGGGAGTTTGCCGCCATCATGGGCGCGTCCGGCTCGGGCAAGTCGACGTTCATGAATATTCTCGGGTGCCTCGATAAGCCCACAAAGGGGACGTACATCCTCGAGGGGATCGATGTCGGGAAGCTCTCCAGGGACGAACTCGCCGCGATACGCAATGAGAAAATCGGGTTTGTCTTTCAGGGATTCAACCTTCTCTCACGGACCTCGGCTATCGAGAACGTTGAACTCCCGATGTTCTATCGTTCGATTTCCCATAAGCTCCGAAAAACGAAGGCAATGGAAGCGCTCGAGAAAGTAGGCCTCGGGGATCGCTGCCATCACTACCCCAACCAGCTTTCGGGTGGTCAACAACAGCGCGTCGCGATCGCCAGGTCGCTCGTGAACGACCCGAGTATCATTCTGGCCGACGAACCGACGGGGAATCTGGACAGCAGAACGAGTGTTGAGGTTATGGAAATTTTCCAGGGGTTAAATAGCCATGGAATTACAATTATACTTGTCACGCACGAACCGGATATTGCCTCGTTCGCCAAGCGACAAATAGTCTTTCGGGATGGTAAAATAAAATCGGACAAGCTCAATGGCAATCAAAGGCTAGCATCCGATGTAATCAAAGAAATGCCGCTCATTGATGAGGAGGAGGAGGTGGTACTAGCATGAAACTACTGAACGTTGTCATTTCGGCATTCCGTGCGCTGCAGCGCAATAAGATGAGATCGTTTCTGACGATGCTCGGCATTATTATCGGCGTGGGGGCTGTCATCGCCATGCTTGCCATTGGCCAGGGCGCGGAATATTCAGTAAAGGAGCAAATTGCAACGCTGGGTACCAATGTGCTCATGGTCTATCCGGGTGCCCAGCAACAAGGCGGCATCAGTACGGGCGCGGGAGCGGCGGTCACGCTTACGGAAGATGATGCGGCTGCAATAGAGAGGGAATGTCCGGCTGTGCAATATATCTCTCCCGGTTCGATGGCAGGAGGGCAGGTGATCGCGGGGAATCTGAATTGGTCGACTCTTATTCAGGGGACCGGCGTCGATTATCTGGAAATCAGACAATGGCCTCTCGGGTATGGTGAATTTTTCACGGATCAGGATGTCAAAGCTGCGGGGAAAGTCTGTGTGCTCGGACAGACTGTGGCAGATAATCTTTTCCCTGAGACAAGTCCGGTTGATCAAACTGTCAGGATCCGTAATGTTCCCTTCAAAGTTGTGGGCGTCCTCTCGCGAAAGGGGCAGAACGCCATGGGACAGGATCAGGACGACGTTATTCTGGCACCGTATACAACCGTCATTCAGAGACTCAGCCACTTCACCAACCTACGCTACATTCTCGTTTCTGCGTCGAGTCTGAACAACATACCTGTAGCGCAATCGCAGATCACCGATCTGTTAAGAATGAGGCATAAGGTTCAGCCATATATGCCTGACGACTTCACGATAAGAAATCAGTCGGACCTTGCGAATACGGCGACGGCAACAACGCAGATCCTGACGATTCTCCTTGCAAGTATTGCTTCGGTATCGCTCCTCGTTGGGGGAATCGGGATCATGAATATCATGCTCGTCTCTGTCACGGAGCGCACACGGGAGATCGGTATTCGGATGTCGATAGGTGCGCGTGCACGGGATATCCTCACCCAATTTCTTATCGAGGCGCTGGTGCTCAGCCTGCTCGGCGGCACTGTCGGGATTATCCTGGGGATGGTCGGATCCTCGGCCATATCAAACATCGCGAAGTGGCCCACCATCGTTACGGCATTTTCGATCGCGCTCTCGTTCGGTTTTTCGATTGCCATCGGGATCTTCTTCGGGTTCTATCCGGCGAGAAAAGCGGCAATGCTGAACCCGATTGATGCGTTGCGGTATGAGTGATGGTAAACGCCAAGGGAAAGGGATGTAATCTCGGAAGAGGAGAACATGGAATTCAGAAATCGACTGGCGCCTCACAAGCTGTAGGAGTACGCATCGGTGCAGCCACTCTTCGTCTTGGCGAGAATCATCGTTGCCTTCAGGCCTTCATGCCCCAAAAATTCCTGACCGTCAGTTCCAGTTCAAAAGACGAATCACTTTTACCGTGTCATTCTTGAATAGTCCCCACCTCGGCGCAATGACAAAATGGAAATAGTAAACGAGGCCGTTTTCCGGATATACAGTCTGGGTCTCCGACATAAACCCCCAGCGTAATCATAACCCTGTCAATTCTTCTATAGAATTGCGGAAGCCCCCCGGCATGCCTGTCTGATGTGTTTGGTTAACCACAGTAAAATGACCGAACCATCTTGGGGATTGCTAATTCGTCCGCTAAATATTAGGCCGAAACAGGCGATTCACAAGTTCGAGCTATCGCACTTGCAAGGGTGACGTTGTAATTTGCCCCTAAATGATTTCTCAATCGCCTTGAGTGGGAACTGCCGCAACTCCTGGAGGGCCAATAGGACACTCATTGCTTGAGGAGCGGATCGAATTCGAGAGGTTTCGAACTTAGACAATCGAGATCCGGACTTCTTCCCTCACTTCATGATCAAATCGCTCGACTCTCTACACCCACTGTCAAATATGCTCACAGCGCTCCTCTGCGGGAGATTCTTTCAAGAATTTCTTGAACCGCAGGAGGAAACTTGCATTCATTTTGCCGATCTATATGAGAGATGGGTAATCAACCTCGTCTCCTTGGAGTTCTCAAGGCCGGCATCGCCGGAAATTCATTCATTTCCTCCATCTTGGGGCTTGACATTGGAAAAGGCCTTCGGTATCTTGATCAATAATCCATCCGAAGATCTGGCGCCTTCCCTCCAGATCGAACGGTCCACCTTTTCCTCATCCAATCATAGGAGGGTTCAATGTAATGAAACACCTAATGCAAAGAAGGATGGTGCTCATTGGCACCATGCTGTTGGTGCTTGCGTTGACCGCTCTTTACTTCGGCTGCGGC
>JAWOMQ010000216.1:0-10840 GCA_033852415.1 Bacteroidota bacterium | reverse complement strand
CACGAACACGGGCAACGCATTGCTGTCAATAAGCTCGGTTGTTGCAACCCCGTCTTATTTTACTGCTGCCCCCGCAAGCGGATCAATCGGGGCATCGACGAGCATGAAATTCTACGTCACATTCCATGCCCCTCCGGACAACGCAAGCCACAGCGGGTTGCTTATCTTCTCGAGCAATGCGGCTAGCTCCCCCGATTCAGTAAAACTGTCCGGTGAGAGCTATGATATCTTTATCGCCCAACCGGATTCGCTGCAGTTTGGCGATGTCTATGTCGGCACCTCGAAACCGGAAAGCACCTCTGTGACAATCGGGATAAACGATACCATGAATATCAGCTCAATTGCCTCTGATAATGCCTCATTTACGGTATCTCCTCTCTCAGGAACAGTTTTGTTATCGAGCCCGCTTACTGTCGCCGTGACATTTCATCCGGTGAGCCCAGGTACCCAAACGGGGCATCTTGTGTTCAGCCACAATAAACAGGGGTCGCCGGACACGGCATTTGTTTTCGGGAATGGTGTCGATGCTGTGTTCAGTGCTGCTCCGGCCGCGATTTCTTTTGGCTCGGTCCTTCTATCTTCGTCAGAACAGGACAGCATGACGGTTTCCAACGTGGGTACCGCGCAATTGAATATCACATCAATCATTTTGAATGACACCACGGATTTTACCCTTTCGCCGCAGGCGCCAATCGTAATCCCGGCAGGCCAGGTCCGGAAATTTTACATCTTATTCCATCCTGCCGGTCTGGGTGCGAAAGCGGGTCACGTAGTCTTCACTGACAATGCAAATTCGTCGCCAGACACCGTTGAACTGAGTGGCAAGGGAGTTCAGGCCGGATTTGCGCTGTCCCGCACGAGCCTTTCGTTTGACACCGTGGCAGTTACGGCAACAAAAATCGACAGCGTTCTCGTTTCAAATCCCGATTCTGGAACGCTGATGATCGATTCGATATACTCAGACAACGGAGGTGAATTCACGGCATCGCCAAACAAATCGGTGAGTGTCGCTCCGGGCGGGTCAAAGACGATCTACTGTAAATTCACATCCGTCAGTATAGGGCAGAGCACCGGGAACCTCATCTTCGTCCATAATGCACCCGGTTCACCGGATTCGCTGGGCGTTTCGGGTTTCGGGAAGCTCGGTCCGGCTGTCCTTTCGATTGTTAAGGATTGGAACATGATATCGGTTCCTGCTGTGGTGTCCGACTATTCCATCAAATCACTTTTCCCGACGGCAATATCCGGAGCATTCTTGTATGATGGATCATATAGCCAAAAAGATACGTTGGAGATCGGTCGCGGTTATTGGGTCCGGTTCTCATCCCCTGTGAACGACACGATTGCCGGGACACCGCTTCTGAATGATTCCGTGCCCGTCCTTTCAGGATGGAATCTCATCGGCACGATATCAGTTCCTATTGCCATTGCAGGGATTTTGACTGACCCTCCTGCAATGACAACAAGTTCATTCTTTGGTTATAGTGGGAGCTACCAGAATGTCGACACGTTGATGCCCGGGAAGGGGTACTGGGTCAAGGCAAGTATACCAGGGTGGCTGATATTCTCCGCGGGATCACCTTCTACCTCAAGAGTTTCGTTGGCCGCTCGGGCACACGTTCTTCCCACAACGGAGTTGCCACCTCCACCTCCTGGTACCTCGCTGATGGGAGCATCCGGAGTACCGGCGGAATTTTCGCTGGAACAGGCATACCCGAATCCTTTCAATCCGACAACAACGATCAAATTCAATTTAGCAAAACAGTCAATTGTGAGCCTGAGGGTTTACAACATTCTCGGTGAGGTGGTTGACGTATTGCGTCAGAATGAAAGACTCGAGGCCGGCTATTATGCAAATACCTTCGACGGCACGCATATCCCGAGCGGTGTCTACTACTACCGCATTGCTGCCGGATCACTTGACGGGAGGTCATTTGTTTTCACGGACGCGAAAAAGGTAATTTTGTTGCACTAAGGAACATCCTTAAACCGGCATTCTCTTCTCTCAAGAAATCTTGCTGATAAATCTTCTCTTGGTCTGACTCACGAGGTGGGCAGGGGGAGCTGCCGGGCAGACAACAGGAGGTATAACAGCAGCGAATCACTCTTATTGATACTCACCAGCGAACTCATTATCTTTCTACGATCAAAGAGCGCACTGTTTTTTCAGGGGCCAATGAACTACGATGTCGCAATAATCGGGAGCGGACCGGCAGGTTCATCAGCGGCGTATCATCTTGCCCGGTCAGGTGCACGTGTGCTCATCATTGAAAAATCCTCCCAACCCCGATACAAAACATGCGGAGGCGGACTTGTGGGCAGAGGGGTTCGGCATGTGTTCGCAGCAATGGATGGTGTTGTTCAACGGGAATGCAAGCGCGTCGATCTGCATCTTAACGGCAGCGGACTTCATTTTTCCTCGAGCCGACCTTCACCAATCATCATCATGACCATGCGGAAGGAGTTCGACTTTCTGCTCATGACCGCGGCAAAAGGAGCAGGAGCATCCGTTGTTACGAATTGTGAAGTGACGACTATCTCGCCGGGATCAATTGCATTCAGGTTGGAAACCACGGCCGGAGTGTACTCTGCAAATTTCATCGTGGCTGCCGATGGGGCGGGGAGCCAGACTGCCCGAAAATGTGGCTGGGATACGATGCAATCGTTTATGCCCGCACTCGAATACGAGGTGTTCGTTGATGATGTGATGCTCCAAAGGTATTCCTCCTCGGCCCGGTTTGACGTCGATCTCGTGCCGCATGGCTATGGATGGGTTTTTCCAAAGGCGAAGCATCTCTCTGTGGGAGTGCTGACAACCCGGAAGCATTCTGTCAATCTCAACGATTCGATTTCGGGATATTTGCACTTTCTGGATCTTGATAAGGGATTCCAAACTGAAAAACACGGTTTCATGATTCCTTTGCGGCCAACTAAAACCGCCCTTGCGAGAAATCGGGTGATGCTGGTTGGTGACGCGGCTGGCCTGGTGGATCCGGTGACAGGGGAGGGAATTTCGTTCGCCATAAGAAGCGGCGAGCTTGCTGCCGAGGCCTTGATTGAGTCTGGTTTTGCTGAACCGCATGCCGCTGATATGTATTGTCGGAAATTATCCGCCGAGATCCTGCCCGAAATCCGGTATGGCACTCTCGTTTCACGACTCTTTTATGACTTCCCGCGACTGCGGAATCGGATTTTTCGTAATACCGGAGGCGAACTTACTGAAGCGATCACAGATGTAATGATGGGAGAAAAGACCTACCGGAAAATGTTCCACCGGCCGATGAATTATTTCAAGCTCCTTATGCCGCATTGAGACAGCAACCGGGCGAGGAGCCGTAAAACATCCTTGCGCGAGTTTGTGTAGTCTGAACCCGGAGCTCAATGAACAGAGGTCGGGACATGTGGGCTTTAGAATCCGGGCAGAAAAACCTCCCGGAATTGCAATATTCTGGAAGACATTCGCCGCAGCAGAATGTTGGCGTTGATTGTCTCCTCCAGGTTTAGTACTTTGTACCATATCAACTTCTCAAATTCAAACGTATGTTCTTTGGGCGATTCCATCTTTTCTATGTCCTGATTTGTGCGGTTACTTTTCTTGGATCGCTGCGGGCTCAGAGTGAGGATACCATGAGCGCGCCGTCTGCCGCCAATTCTATCCAACAGAAAAATACCGACGAAGCACCCCTCCCCAAATGGTATGATATGATAACCAATCTTCCCGGTGACTGGGTACGGTACTCGCGTGAGACATTCCGGACCGAAAATATCCCTTCCTTTCTCGGGATAGCTTTTCTGACGGGGGCCCTCATTGCGGTAGATGATAAGACGTGGGACGCGTCACACCGTTGGTATGATAGCTCGCTCTTTGTTCATCACACGAGTGACTTTTTCGAGTATATGGGAGATGGCCGGCCGCAATTCGGGCTCGCGGCGGCGTTCGCACTTTATGGATTTACAATGGGGGACAGGCGGTCGCTTCGCACATCAAGCCAGCTCGTAGAAGCGATTCTCTCCTGCGGCGCGGTCGTGCAGGTGATTAAACACGTCACTGGAAGACAGAGTCCGTACGTGTCGACTGTCCCGAAAGGGAGATGGGATTTTTTCCCGAATCAAATCGACTACCATAAACATGTGCCAAGCTATGACGCTTTTCCTTCAGGTCATATTGCGACCGCGATGACAACGTTCACGGTTGTCTTCGAAAATTATCCTGAACTGAGCTGGTTCAAACCGATCGGCTATACTGTTATCGGTTTAATCGAGGTAAGTATGGCAAACACGGGGATCCACTGGTACAGCGATTATCCGCTCGGGTTGGTACTTGGGTATTCATTCGGCATTCTCGTATCGCATCCTCCGGGTCAATCATCATCTTCCTCACCAACCGGCAAAGGTCTTTCCCTTGCGCCTGCTGTTACCGATGGAAATCCGGGTCTGGCGCTTGTTTACTCGTATTAAGAGCTTCCCCGGGATCTTAGAGAGGCAGAGGATTGTACTCCGGAGGCGAATCTATTTCTCATCAAGGACTTCCCGCACTTTTGGTAATGCTCTCTGAATGTTTCAATTAAGTCCCCTCCATCGGCTGCTGTGAGAACTGTGTACCCTTTCGCGAGCAAAACTTCCCGAATAAGATCTCTCAGCATTTCCCCATCTTTCTCGAAAAGGATTTTGTACCGGAATTTCATTCTTGCGATGGGATCAGAAGCTGAAAACAGTCTGAATGACGAAAAGATCATCCTCCGGGTCAACCGGCATGCCGTAGGTCCGGTTCCATTCGTAGACAAGCTTGAGAAGGGCTTCGCGGCTCAGGTGGTAACCGATCCCCGTTTCAAGCCGGAATGTATTGTGATCCCACGTTCCTGTGTAGTAAACCGGCCCCGAAAACGTTGGCACGAAATCTGAGATCGAATTAAACAGGAGCTCTCCAGCACGAGCGGCAATCGAGATGCGTGGAGTTACGGCGTAGCGGGCTTCCACCGAATAGGCAAAGGCGGTCAGGTCTTCGTTTAGTCGCCAGCGGGCGGATTCGTAATCCCCGGTTCTCCCCAGCTGCCACCGGTTGTACGCCGCCTGGGCGTAAAGCGCAAAGTAACCATAACTGAAATCCACGTCCCCCATCACAATATGCTGTGGATATTCGGTTGGATCCTCTTTGTAGAATGCTGATCCGGAATCGTTGCTCTGATCGTCCATGAATGCTCCTGTAGCGTACGAGACGCCGATCGTAAGTCCGGTCATTGGCGTCACTGCAAGGCGGATTATTTTTCCCATTCCCCGATTCGCATTTAGTCCTTGAGCGGAGTACACTCCTGTCTCGCTGATCATGCCGTTCGTCAGAGCAACGGCGTATTCAAAAATTCCCGCCGTACCATACAGTTTCACCCCCAGATCGTACAAACCCTGATCGAGAAGACGAACACCATCTCCTTGTATTGCGAATTGAGGGACCAAAACCCATAGTTTATAGTCCGATGCGCAAAGCGATGTCAGGTGTTCGTTCATCAGGGGGAGGTTGAAGAACGGATTGTCTGCGGGGAATCGCCGGTCGCCGAGATTTCCGAACGGGAGATCGATTAGCCCGGCCTGAGCATTAAGACCGAAGGACGTAATATCGGTCATCCGGAGGGCAAAGTAATCGAGATGAATTACTTCATCCTGGAGGATCCGAGTATTTGTCAGGATTGAAAAATTGTCTGAGATTCTTGCGTCAGCGAACAGGTCAAATCTCCAGGTGAACGTCGGGCGGCCATTGTCAAAGACGTATTGAGAGAAACCGCTTTCCGACTTCACATAGGCGGCGGAGCCCTGGCCGGTTACCTCGATCTGGGCGCATAGCGACCCTGCTGTGACCGGGAGAAAGCAGAGAAAGACAAGTGCGTACTTCATTGTTCCGCTGATGTTTTCCGTCTAATACGAGAAGTTGACTGCAGAGACCTCATTTGCCCTTACCGTCACGCTTTTTGTCGATACTTTTTTACGGCCGAACCAGAGACTTAATTGATATGTACCAGGAGGCACATCGCGCAGGATAAATATCCCGTCATCGTCAGGAACGGTAAAGTAAGGATTCTCGAGGACAAGAATGGTAGCGTACATATATTGGTGGATCTCGCAGTAAACACTGACGACGCCAGGCCTGTCGAACGTGACGGATTTACTCCTTCCCTGCGGGTATCGACCGAGGTCGAATTCCTTGGGCTGCGAGTAGGAGAATACATTGTGAAAAACTTTGTCGTTATTTGGGAAATCAACCGTCGTTCCAACCAACACGGGCAAGACCAGAGGCCGGAACAGGAGGTCGCGTTGGTTTAATGTAGGATGAGTTTCGGGAGGTTCGTAGGTTACGCTGTCTCCCGCTGACTCGATGTAAACGACGGCTTCCTCGGACAAACGGTACGCCGGTACCATGGAGTTCGAAGGGGATTCTCCCAAATCGTACCGCTTCATCATCCGGCGGTGCATGATCTCCTCGGTCAGTTCATCCCTTCCCGATATACCGATTTTGCCGTGGATCTCTCCGAGAGTTCTGTCCCGCTCCTGGGACATCATGCCCGGCGGCATCAAGCCTTCAAAGAGGATCATTCCACCAACCCACGCCGCGAAGGATGCCGGAATCGCCTTTTTTCCCAATTTTTGAAAGAGGTTCATGGGCGGCCGATCACCTACTCCTCCCCGCAAGCGGCTTGTCCGGACGGGACTGGCCACAATATCATTTCGACTAATTTGCCGAGATATCTGAAGAACAAAGCTTCCACGATTATGGAGCGATTTTGTTTCTTAAAATGTGAGGCAGCGTTACTATATAAAAAAAATCGATGACAGTCAACCATAAGGCGACCGCCAGACACCAGGCAATGAGCGGGCACGCTGGTTTCAGCATCGAGTTCTCGGCGCGGGTCTATTCAGCAAATTTGCATTTTTGGGACGGAGATAATTCACCATAGCGAGTTGAATTCTTCATCGTAATAATTTAGGTAAAATGGAGCCGGAAAAAAGTCCTGAAGGGAAAAGAAAATTTTACACTTTTCTCTTTACTTGATTCCAAAAAGATGTTCAAAAGTCTTTGATATCATAGAACCGCTTTTGTTGAATTGGGTAAAATGTACTGGCACGAACTTTGTAAGTTTAAAGCATATCTCCCGAACGTTCTTTGTTACAATCGATCAGGTTTTCTGTCGGCATCGAAATCTCCCCGATTTGCATGTCTGACGGAATTTGTAGTCCCATTCATAAGTCCTCTCGTAGCCCCGTTGCAATCCCCAGCGGGGCGCTACCTATGAATGGGATTTTTTTTCTTCAATCGGGCAAAATGACAAGCGCCGCAACCGGCCTTTTCCAGGAACAAATACAATAAATCGACGAAACAACTTACCCGCTATCCGATTCACCTTCATTGCGAGTCGGCACGAAGAAGAGTATATTGAGGCCGCATATGTTTTCGTCAGGCGAACGAATGAAACTCAGAAGGGATTTTCCCCTCAATTCTCCGAATTCCCACGCAAGGAAGCGGGTCCTCGGGTATTATCTTATCGTTGTGGCTGCCATATTCACGGCCGGATGCCACAGCAGCGGCGGGAACGGAGAGCTCTTATTTGTAGGATCGTTCGGAGGGAAAGTTGCATTGTATGGGGAAGACATAACTCCTTTGGAAGATCTGAGTGGAGTGACAATATCTGCGGATGGTCCCACACATTTGAATACTATTACAGGCAGCGATGGGAAATGGATCTTGAAAGATCTGAGGAAAGGTCTGTACACTGTAACGTTTACCAAGGAACGATACGGGATGAACAGAATGCTGAGCGTCAATTGTAGTGGCATCAGCGAGACGGACCTGGGAAAGACGATCATGGTCCAGAAACCCCGATATCTTCTTGATACACTCTCAATAACAACGTCCGACTCGGATTTCCAGATATCGGGTAGTTTTGCCGTTCCTCCCGATTACAATTATGGCGCCATTGCATTGTTTTTCTTGGACACAACCAGCATGGTTTCATCCGACCCACATCATTATATTGGTACCCTGGCGGCATTTACGCGTTATCCTTCCACGACATACTCACTGCGTTTGTCAAAGTTGGGCGGGGAAAATAATCTCAAACTCGGCGCCGGAACTGCTGTTTATGTTGCTGCTTACGCCGCGTCGGCTCTCTACGGGTTTAGCGGCTATGCGGATACCTCGACGGGAAACTGGAATTATACTGCTATCAGCGACAGCTTCAAAACCGGTTCGTTCATCATGCCGTGACCGGTGTCTTCCAATCATCTGGAAGACCATCCTGTCATCAGTCTGCGCTGGACAAACCTTTGGAGGACACCTTTCCCCTGATAGTACAGAATGGTGATGCTTTTAAAAGAAACCCGGCATCTGGTATGTCTTGTGCCTGATGGCCGGTTTCTTTACATTGAAATAATCTGATATGTGTTCGATTGCCTGCGCCAGCGTGCATGTCGTGCAATTCGAACAAGGAGGGAGGATGATTGTCATGTCGACTTTTGAAGATTTTATAAAGGAAGAAGATGAAACCACGAAAATTTCCGCGACGGGTTGCGCTTGTCGCTCTGTCGTTACTGGCCGTACCGCTTGCCCGCGCTCAGCATATCCTCGACTCGGCGCAGGCGAATCAACAGGACACTGTTATCCAGATCCGGAGTCTGCAGAACGAATTGGATCAACCGCTGGACCCCTCAAAACATAAAAATCACGAGATTGAATTATTTAATATCCTTCCCCTTCAGAAAAGACTTCTGGTTGATTTCTACAGGGTAGAGGCTACCATTGTGCGCAGCTATCGCGTCCATGTTCAGTCAATCTGGAATTACGACCGGGCGTCGTATCACTGGGTCGATGATACATCGTTTGTTCTGAAGTTGTTTGATTCAAAGTCGAAGAAAACAGAAGTGGGAATGATATGGGGGCATGGGAAGAGAGAAGGAGTCGCCTGGCCCCTCTGGAAACACGATTAGATCTGGAACGGCCCGACCCTGGTCAAAGGTTTGCTGTTTCCTGCCCGGAATCGGTGTGGCTGGAAATCCTTGACAGCGTTCTCACTGCGGAGCGAGCTGCCCTCCTGCGGTCGGGTTGAAGAGTTTTACGGTTTCGTCGCTCATCAGCACCCACAGACTATAAATCCCGAGAGCCGTGCCAAGGGGTACGTGAATGAGATTGAGGCAGGAGACCATGAGCGTGATAACTCTTCCCCATTCTTTCCGCTGTAAAAGACCGATCGCGCCGATGATTCCAATCACCGAGACAACGAAAAGTACCGTCGACACAGCCAGAAGGATCATTGGGACAATATTCAAAAACTCGACCGGGACATCCCCATGCCGGAAAACTTGAAACTCGATAATATGGGTGATCCATGCCGTTAACGCGAAGATAAAAACAGATGCAAGGATAAGCAATGACCTGTATACAATCATCAGAATGGCGACTAGCTGAACATGTTTTTCCATGATCAATCCTCCAAATTGGGTCTGGTGGAATTTACGGATTTTTTGGGTGAAAGTTCATGTCCCGCGATGAAAAGTGGAGACAGCGCGAGCTATGCCCCATGCCGCACTGTGAAAAGAGTGGTTCCATCGGGCAAAGAGTGTAAATCCGGACCCCGTCCGGATTTGCCGGATTATGAGTCTCGATCGTACTCGGTTTTCATGAGGTCACGGGTTTTCCATGATACCCATCCCACGATGACGATGGTCATGAGTCCGCCGAAGACAGCGGAGGGGACCACTCCCATGATGCGTGCAGCCGAACCGGATTCGAACGCTCCAAGCTCGTTGGATGAGGAAACGAATATACCGTTTACTGCCATCACCCTCCCTCGCATCTGATCTGGTGTCATGAGTTGTAAGAGTGTCTGCCTGATGACGATGCTGATACTGTCAAATGCCCCGCTAAACAGGAGAGCGATAGTAGAGAGAGCCATCCACGGAGACACGGCGAAGACGAGAATCGAGATCCCGAATCCCGTGACGGCGACGAGCAAGTTGCGCCAGGCATGATGCATCGGGGAAACGCGCGAGAGAACTATCAGCGTTATGACCGCTCCTATCGAAGAAGCAGCCCGCAGTATCCCCAGTCCCTCAGAACCGGCATGGAGAATGTCCTGCGCGTAGATTGGAAGAATAGCAACAACACCTCCGAATAGAACTGAAAAAAGATCGAGGGAGATTGCGAAAAGTATCGGCTTCGTGCGCCAGACGAACCGCAGACCTTCGCGGATGCTCTCAAGGAGCTCACCATTGAGTGCTTCAGTCGTTCGTTTTGTTTCACCGATGCGCGCGTAGAGTATCATTGCAAGCACGAGGAGCCCCACGACCACCAGCAATGTATGAGAAAATCCGATCCACGCAAAAAGAAAACCGCCGGCGGTCGGACCGAGGATGGATCCTGCCTGCCACGCCGAGCTGCTCCAGGTTGCAGCGTTTTCGTAAATAGTGATCGGGACGAGAAATGCGCGGAGAGACGCCGCTGCCGGCGATTGGAACGCCCGGCTTAAACCGATAAGGAAAACAGTTCCATAGATGACACCGATGAGAACGGATGTATGGACGCGACCGCTCAGACCAGCCTGCGCAAAGATGTGCAAGAAGACGGATCCGGCGGCGATAACCCCAACACTCCAAAGAATGATCTGACGTTTACTCTTGCGATCGGCAATATGCCCACCGTACAATGACAATCCAATGAATGGAATAGCTTCAGCGAGCCCCGTAAACCCCAGAGCCAGTGGATCGTGGGTGATGAGATAGAGCTCGTACCCGAGCGCGACTTCCTGTATGAGTAATGCGACAGTGAAAAGGAATGATGCAAGGATGAAATTCAGGTATT
>JAWOMQ010000038.1:0-24117 GCA_033852415.1 Bacteroidota bacterium | reverse complement strand
GGTTGAGCAATGAGACGTAATTATTTGGCAACACTTTTTCCAAATCCTCGTAGTTGCCGATTCCTGGTCCGGCTAAATCCGCTTTCTTATCCGCCATTGTGTGTTTCTCCTTTTCGAAATTTTCAATGAACATCTGATCTAAATAAAATCCAAATGGGTGTACCGCAGATGTGAATCTGTGAACACAAAAAAGAATTCTTCAACAGTATCTCCGGTCAGGGAAATAACAGTCGTTGGGTAGTCAAACGCTGACAATGCGAAGGAACAATGTGCGGGTTTCGAGGAAAATCTCGAATATCAGTGATCTGAATAGGTGAAGGTACAAATTCGCAGGGTGAATGTCAATTTGAAGAAATGGGAACGAGGCTGCATTCACGAGTGATCATAGGTATGGTGTTTGGGTTCAGCGATTGTGGAGACAGAAGGAGAAAATGTTCTGCACAAAAAAGGCGGGCATCACAAGTATGAGGGTTCTAATTATTCTCTCGTTCCCATTTCACACACGGGTTTTCCCCGAGCGCTCTCTCCGGCCTATCCGCATCTCACATTCGTCTTTTACTCTATTTCTCCGCGCAAAACACTTTGAGTTCACTATTGTCTGTTCGTTTTCATAGAAAAGTCGTTTCCCGGCGTTCTCACCCGCAGGGATCATCGACCCTTCGACGAATTGATTACGGAGTGTGACCGCTTCACGATCCCTTCTTGTGCGCTTTTTGAAATTTTATCAATCCTTCATGATCCAACCCTACCTCAACGGTATCCCCTTCACTGATTTTTCCGCTCAGGATTTGTTCCGATAATCTATTCACAACATGCTTCTGGATAACACGTTTAAGAGGACGTGCGCCGAGGGAAGGATCATACCCGAGTTTGCCGAGCCACTCTTTGGCCTCATCGGAAATGTTGAGAATAATTCCATTTTTTGCAACCATGGCCTGGACATGTTTGAGCTGCAGGTCGATCACTTTGCGCAAGTCATCTTTGCTGAGAACCTTGAAGAGAATAATTTCATCAATCCGATTGAGGAATTCCGGTCTGATTGTCTGGCGCAACATGGTGTAAAGTTCAATGCGCAATTCCTCATAGAGATGTTCAGTGTCATTCTTTTCATCGTCAAAAGTCGACAATTTTTCCCGAATCAGATGGGACCCGAGGTTTGAGGTCATAATAATGATTGTATTCCTGAAATTGACGGTCCTGCCCTTCCCATCCGTGAGCCTTCCTTCGTCGAGCAGTTGCAGCAAGACATTAAATACTTCGGGATGTGCCTTTTCGATCTCATCCAGGAGAACGACTGAGTACGGCTTGCGGCGTACAGCCTCAGTCAACTGGCCACCTTCCTCATACCCCACATAACCCGGCGGGGCGCCGATAAGGCGTGAAACACTGAATTTTTCCATATACTCACTCATATCGATCCGGACAAGAGCTGATTCATCGTTAAAGAGGAATTCCGCAAGTGCGCGGGCAAGTTCTGTTTTTCCCACCCCTGTGCTCCCCAGAAAAATGAATGAGCCGATCGGGCGTTTCTCGTCGTGAAGGCCGGCCCTGCTCCGCCTTATGGAATCGCTGATCGCATGGACGGCTTCCTCCTGATCGACAACCCGTTCGTGCAGGCGGTCTTCGAGATGCAATAACTTCGACCGCTCGCTCTCGAGCATCCGTGTAACTGGTATGCCGGTCCACCGGGAGACGATCTCCGCGATATCTTCCGCCTCAACCTCTTCTTTCAACATCTTTTTATCCTTCTGAACACGGGAAAGTTTCGCGCTTGCTTCCTTCATCTTCTTCTGGAGAGATCCGATTGTGCCGTAACGTAACTCCGCCACCTTCGCGAGATCACCGTCTCGTTCGAAGTGGTCTGCATCCTGCCTGGCTTTTTCCATCTCTTCCTTCATTTTCCTGATTGATTGAATCAGTTCTTTCTCATTTTGCCAGTGCGCCCGGAGGCCGGTACGGCGCTGATTTAATTCTGCAAGCTCACGCTCAATCCCGCTCAGCCGCGCTTGTGTCCCCTCATCATTCTCACGCTTCACCGCCTCTCGCTCAATTTCAAGCTGTTTCATTCTCCGTTCGACTTCATCAAGTTCCTCCGGCATGGAATCGATTTCGATGCGCAATTTTGATGCGGCCTCATCAATGAGATCGATTGCCTTGTCGGGAAGGAATCGATCGCTGATATACCGGTAGCTCAGTTGCGCGGCGGCAACAATAGCGCCATCGGTAATTCTGACGCCATGGTGAACCTCGTACTTTTCTTTTAATCCACGCAAAATCGAGATCGTATCATCCACATTCGGTTCATCAATCAACACTGGTTGAAACCTGCGTTCAAGAGCCGGGTCCTTTTCAATATATTTACGGTATTCGTCGATCGTCGTTGCACCAATCGCCCGCAGTTCTCCCTTTGCAAGCGCCGGCTTCAGCATATTTGCTGCATCCACAGCACCTTGAGCCGCACCTGCGCCGACAAGCGTGTGCAATTCATCGATGAACAGAATAATCTCTCCCTCCGATTCTGTTACCTCTTTCAACACCGCCTTCAGCCGCTCCTCAAACTGCCCTCGAAAGCTTGTGCCTGCAACGAGGGAACCCATGTCGAGCGCGATAATCCGTTTGGTCTTGAGGTTCTCCGGGACATCCCCCTGAATAATTCTTTGCGCGATGCCCTCAGCGATGGCGGTCTTACCAACCCCGGGTTCTCCGATGAGGACCGGGTTATTCTTTGTTCGCCGGGAGAGGACCTGCAGGACTCTCCGGATTTCGTCATCTCTTCCGATAACAGGATCCAACTTTCCCTTCCGGGCGAGCTCGTTCAAATCCCTTCCGAACCTTTGTAACGACCGGTACTTCTCCTCCGGCGTCTGGTCAGTGACCCGCTGGCTTCCCCGGACATCTTTAAGGGCTTTGTAGATCTGATCCTTGGTCGCACCCTGGTCGGAGAGAAGCTGCCCGGCATGGGACCGGGTCTCCACCAGCCCAAGGAGAAGATGCTCAGTACTCACGTATTCGTCCTTTAAGGCGGCAGTTTCCTTGACAGCCTCCTCAAATACCTGCGTCAACGACTGGCTGATGAATTGGTTTCCGACTGCCGAGCCGGATACTTTCGGGAGTTTCTCAATGAGCTCGTTAATCTTAATTTTAATATAGTCGGCGTTCGCGCCGATCTTCTGCAGCACCGGTACGACAACCCCTTCACTATCCTGAACCAGGGCAGCAAGGAGGTGTTCCGGTTCGATAGACTGGTTAGAGTAACTCGCCGCAATTTCCTGGGCGTTTTGGACCGCTTCCTGTGATTTGATCGTAAATTTATTAAAGTTCATCGTTTCCTCTTCAAAAACCACATATCATGCATTTGCAGCTGTGCATTCTGATCTATCAATAAAAACGCCGCGCGTTGTGTGACGACGTGTCACCCGATAAACGGCGGCTTGAAAAGCTGAATCGGCAGTCTCACGATCAGCCACTCCTTCTTTGCGAACTATTTTTTCTCGCCGCTCTCTTGCTCCTTCATTTTGTTTCCCGCTTTATCTTCGATCACGTATTCAATCGCGTTCTGCTTATCTTCCGTTTGAAGATCATGAAAGGCGGTCACAGATGCAATCCCCCTGCCGCCCTTCCAAGAAATCCATTTTCTCTTAGTCGCAAAAATAAGAAACCCAACTACAAGGACACCCGCAACGATACTAAATGTGAGTTGCATGCTGGTTCGACTGAGAACTTACTTGTCCTTGTCGTCAACAACCTCGAATGATGCATCCTCAACCGCCTTGCCGCCTTTAGGCTTATCGCCGGCCGGAGGAGGCTCCTGTTGTGGCTGCTGAGGACCGGCACCGGGTCCACCTGCCGTCGATTGCTGGTACATCGCACTGGAGGCTTCGTTCCATGCGGCGTTGAGGGCTTCCATCTTCGCCTTCATCTCAGCGTTGTTGCTGCTCTTAATCGCATTCTCAAGAGCATCCGTAGCGGATTCAATCTTGGACTTCAGGTTTGCCGGTATCTTATCACCCAAATCCTTGAGCTGATTCCGTGTCTGGAACACAAGCGTATCGGCGTGGTTTCGTGTTTCAACGTCTTCACGCCGCTTCTTGTCTTCCTGCTGATGCGATTGCGCGTCCGTCTTCATCCGCTCAATTTCTTCTTTCGTCAGACCGCTTGATGAGGTGATACGGATGCTTTGCTCCTTCGCCGTGGCTTTGTCTTTCGCGGTAACATGTAAAATGCCGTTTGCGTCGATGTCAAAGGTCACTTCAATCTGCGGTACGCCGCGTGGCGCAGGAGGAATTCCATCCAGATGGAACCTGCCAAGAGTTCGATTATCAATCGCCATCGGACGCTCACCCTGCAGAACGTGGATTTCGACCGAGGGCTGGCTATCAGATGCGGTTGAGAATATTTCAGATTTCTTGGTCGGGATTGTCGTATTGGATGAGATCATCGACGTCATGACACCGCCCAGGGTTTCAATGCCGAGACCAAGGGGTGTAACATCAAGCAGGAGGACATCAGAAACATCCCCTGAGAGCACGCCGCCCTGAATGCCGGCGCCAACCGCGACTACTTCGTCAGGATTAACTCCTTTATGGCCCTCTTTGCCGAACATATCTTTAACAAGTTGCTGCACCTTGGGAACGCGCGTCATGCCGCCGACAAGGATAACTTCATCGATCTGGCTCGGCATAAGCCCGGCATCCTTAAGGGCTTTCTCGACAGGTGGGACACAGCGCTGGATAAGGTCGTCCACCAGCTGCTCAAATTTTGCGCGGGTAATTGTCAAATTCAGGTGCTTAGGACCATCGGCTGTCGCTGTGATAAACGGAAGATTGACTTCCGTCTGCATGAGCTGCGACAGTTCCATCTTTGCTTTTTCAGCCGCCTCGCGTAATCGCTGAAGCGCCATTGGATCTTTCCTGAGATCGACTCCTTCCTGTTTCTTGAACTCTTCAGCAATATAGTCGAGAACACGCTGGTCGAAATTGTCGCCGCCAAGGTGCGTGTCACCATTCGTCGATTTCACCTCGAAGACTCCCTCACCCAGCTCGAGCACGGAGATATCAAATGTGCCGCCGCCGAGATCGAACACCGCGACTTTCATATCCTTATGTTTCTTGTCAAGTCCGTACGCCAGCGCTGCAGCGGTTGGTTCATTTAGGATTCGCCGCACATTGAGTCCTGCAATTTCGCCTGCCTCTTTCGTCGCCTGACGCTGTGCATCGTTAAAATACGCAGGCACAGTGACTACGGCATCCGTAACTTTGGTTCCGAGATAATCTTCCGCGGTTTGCTTCATCTTCTGCAAAATCATCGCGCTGATTTCAGGAGGTGAATACATGCGGTCGTTAATATAGACACGCGCTGTGTTATTGTCCCCTTGAACCACTTTGTATGAAACTAATTTCATCTCTTCAGTGACCTCATCATAAAAACGCCCCATAAACCTCTTGATAGAATAGATCGTATTTTGGGGATTCGTCACGGCCTGCCGTTTTGCGGCCTGCCCTACAAGTCGTTCACCCCCCTTTGTAAATGCTACGACCGATGGTGTCGTGCGCGCCCCCTCGGCGTTGGCAATGACAACAGGGTCATTCCCCTCCATGACCGCAACCACAGAGTTCGTCGTTCCTAGATCAATGCCAATTATTTTTCCAGCCATTGGAAATTCTCCTTTTCTAAATAATATACTGACCGAGTAATTCGGTCAGATTTCATTGTATGTATAAATTCTATTTGTATGTCTGCAAGCAGTGTGCCACCACAGCGGTAAAGGTATGGTTGAGAATTTTACCGAAAACGTCAAAAGAACGGCCTCTATGAATCTGCCGGAGGTGCACCCGCCAGCCGTTTTCTGACATGCTGACAGCTTTCCTGCTAAATCTGGCATTCCTCCCCGGCCTCATGCCATTAAAGCAGATTGCATTTTCACAGCATTTTCACTAAAATCGTAACGACACGAGTCCGTAAGTGACCGATGACAAAAGATGAGATAACCAAAAAATTGAGATCAAAAGTGTTCGGGCAAGCGGTCCACTATTACCAGCGCCTTGAATCGACAAATAGTATGGCAAGGATCCTCGCCGATCAATCCAATGAAGGCACAATAGTGATCGCTGAAGAACAAACTGCTGGACGAGGTCGCAGGGGAAGATCCTGGATAAGCGAGAGCGGTGAGAACCTGACTTTCTCGGTGATCCTCAAGCCGCACATCGGGCTCCCTCACCTGGGAATCGTCTCTCTCTATGCGTGCCTCTCAGTGGCTGAAGCTATCGAGTCGATTACCGGGAAACGGCCGGAGGTGAAATGGCCAAACGATGTTCTGGTGGATGGAATGAAATGTTGCGGGATTCTCTCAGAATCAATCATCGACGGAGGCACAAAGACAACAATTATCACAGGCATCGGTTTGAATGTGAACCAATCTGCATTCCCTGGAGAGCTCACTCATTCGGCCACCTCGCTATTGCTCGCCGCAAGCACCCGGTTCGACCGTGCCGATGTCCTTGTGGCGATTCTGGAAAGAATGGAGAAATGGTATACATTTGTTCAGACTCAACAGTATGAAGTGATACGATCCGCCTGGCTAAACTACGCCACGTTTATCGGGAAACAGGTTTCAATTACCGATGGAAGTGAAACCATCGCGGGAATCGCGGTAACCGTAGAAAGAAATGGCGAGCTCGTGTTGTCGCAAAACGGCGTCAATAGGCGGTTTGCGGTTGGTGATCTCACCCTCCGGGTACAATCATGATATTTCTGGCCATCGATATCGGCAACACAGATACTGTTCTCGGGATATTCCGCGAAGACATCCTCATCGGTGAATGGCGGCTGTCGACTGTTCCCCCCAAGAAAGTGAAAGTCCTCGCCGCACACATGAAGATGTTCTGCAGAGAACTGAGGCTGAAGCCGGAGGCGGTAACCGGAGCAGGCATCGCGTCGGTGGTTCCAAAGGCCACACCAGCCGCTGTAAGCGCATTACGGCAAATATTTAAGATTGTGCCGATGGTTATATCTGGTTCTCTTCCTCTGGGTATACGGATCAACTATGACCGCCCGGCATCGCTCGGGGCAGATAGGTTGTGCAACATCGTAGCCGCACGCGAATATTATGGCGGCCCCGCCATTGTGGTCGACCTCGGCTCAGCTATAACCTATGATGTTATCTCGAAACGTGGTGATTATCTGGGAGGTGTGATTGCCCCCGGGTTCGGGACTTCAGCAAAATCCCTTTACTACCTGACAGCGCAACTGCCGATGCCACCCCTCATGTTTCCCCGCCGCGTGATCGGACAAAATACAATCAGTTGCCTTCAATCCGGTGTGATGTTCGGGACCCTTGATTCGATCGAGGGGACAGTAAAGAGAATAACACGGGAAGCAAGGTTGAAATTCAGGGTTATTGCCACGGGAGGATACGCACCAACGGTTATCGAACGCAGCACTTTATTTCACTTCTATCACCCGTCTTTGGTGCTGGAAGGGATTAGGTTGATCTATCGCAATGTGAACACCCGGCACAAACGGTAGGTCGCACCAGATTCATTTTTTCAGATCGTCCCGCAGTATGGGCAATGAGATAAGAAACTCCGTCCCCTCATTCAAAATGCTCGACACAGCTATGCGCCCGCGATGGGCTTCAACAATCCATTTTGTAATAGACAATCCCAGTCCTGAACCCCCGCGGTCGCGGGAACGTGCCGGATCAACGCGGTAAAACCTGTCGAAGATTTTTGGAATTTCATTCTCGTCGATTCCAATTCCACTGTCCCTGATAGAAAGCGTCGCCATCCCATTATTGCGGGACAACTTCATAACGATGGTTCCCCCTTCGCGGTTATATTTGATGGCGTTATCGACAAGATTCAGAAGCATCTGCCTGAGTCTCTGTTCGTCGCCCATGATGATAATGCCGGGTTCCACATCGACAGTGGTTGTAATCGCCTTCCCCGAACCGAGTATTGCACTTTCTTCATATATTTCATTCACAAGGCAGGAAAGGTCGACATTTTCCTGTTTGAGCAATTTAAATCCCGAGTCACTGGTAGCCAAAAGAAGCAGATCGTCAACCACCGTGCTCATGTGCAGAGTTTCATCGAGACAATTCGCAATAAGATTGTTCAATTCATCCTCGTCGACGCGGCTGTTGAGGGCAGTTTCCAGTTGTGACCGGAGTACGGAAAGAGGCGTCCGGAGTTCGTGGGAAACATCGGCCGAAAATTGTTTCATTTGAGCGAAGGAAACATCAAGCCGCGAAATCATCTCGTTAAAGGTGGAAACGATTCTGCCGATCTCATCGCTGGCAAAATGGTCGGGGATCCTGTCGTGGAGCCGATCCGCCGTGATCCGTTGTGCTGTTTCGACAACCTCATTGAGTTTAGCCAACGAGCGGGTCGCGACGTAGCGACCGCCGATGATAGCGATGAGAAGCACGAACGGGCAAAGCCAGAGAAAAATAGTCACAAGTTGATCGACGGAGGATTTGACGCCAGCGGTCGACATACCAATGATAATGACATAATGCCGGGTTTCCTGGACAAAAAGCCGCACGTCCAGTCCTCGAAACGTTGCGCTCATTAACGGCGATGTAAGATCCCATTCTTTAATGATGCGATAGAGTGTATCCTCACCGAGATTCCACGACCGGTAGAATGATTGTCCATCAGGTGTCCAGATCTCGAGATATTCTTTGATGGGGAAATGTGTACTGTGCTCGTGGATATCATCCCGGACAACCTGGGGATCTTCATTGTGCGCATCCGTTCTCCCAAGTCGAGAGACAACCCAGCCGACCTCGTCCCTGATGGATTTGTCGAGTTCATCGGAAAGGGTCCGATTGACATAGATATAGACGATCCAGGCCATGACCATGAAACTGAGAATAAACGCGAGTGCGTACCAGAGGGCAAGCCTGAATCGTATGGTATGGGCCATTACTCCGCTTTGAGGATGAAACCTACTCCGCGAACTGTGTAGATAAGTTTTTTTGAGAATCCTTCGTCGATGGCCTTCCTCAGGTAATTGACATAGACATCGACAACATTTGTGCCGGTATCAAAATTGTACCCCCACACCTGTTCCGCAATTTCCCTCCTTGTGAGGATCCGGTTTTTGTTTCTCACTAACAACTCCAGAAGGAGATACTCTTTTTGGGTAAGATGGATCTTGTTCTGTGCGCGTGTAACGGAGCGGGTCTCAACATCCACCTCAAGATCATCGACCCTGAGCACGCTGTTCTGTTCGATCCCGTGCCGCCTCAATAACGTCTCAACGCGCGCGAGGAGTTCTGCAAATGCGAATGGCTTTGAAAGATAATCGTCGGCACCGACTCTCAAACCTTCTACCCGGTCTTCGACCGTACTCTTGGCGGTGAGCACCAGCACCATGCTCTGGACTTTATTCCGTCGAATTTCCTTGAGAACTTGCATCCCGTCTTTCTTGGGAAGGAGGAGGTCCAGGATGATCAGATGATATTTCTTTGAAGACGCAAGCTGATAACCTTCTTCACCGTCATTCGCGACATCTACAACATATCCTTCTTCCTGGAGCCTTCGTGCGATCGAATCAGCGAGATGCCTTTCGTCCTCAACGACCAGAAGCTGGATTTTTCTCCACCCGGGCTGAACCGGGGCTGCTTTCGCTTTTGGGGGTTTTTGAGTCATAATCTATGCCGCCGTGAAGAAGCTACGAATATTTGGCTGAAGGTCAAAATCAGACCCGCACTCGCTGGGAGAGAAACCAGAGGAACCTTGAACGATAAGGAATGAGCCTACCGGATTCCAAACATGATAACAGACGCCTGTGCATAATCGACCAACGGTCCGAAATATATGCCAAGCAGCAGGGTCGGGATCACGAGGATAAGAAGAAGGACCAACTGAGAATTTGAGAAACTGACCGGGAGTGCATTGGTATCCGGATCACGCAAGAACATGTTCCGAATGACCCGCACATAGTAATAGAGGGATACGACGCTGTTAAGCACACCAACCACGGCGAGCCCAATTAATTTCGCGTTGATCAGTGCGGCAAAAAGATACAATTTCCCGACAAACCCAGCCGTGGGCGGAATACCTGTGAGGGATAGGAGAAATATAGTCAGAAACACACCGAGGACGGGAGCGCGATAGCCTAACCCGCGATAATCTTCCAGATCTTCGCTTCCTGTTTCATTGGCTATCAACTGGACGCACAGGAAAGCCCCGAGATTCATAAAAAGATAGACAACAAAATAGATAAGAACGGCCGCCAGTCCTTCATTGCTCAATGTCACCACCCCCAGGAGCATGTACCCGGCATGGGCAATACTCGAGTACGCCAACAGGCGTTTCATATTCGTCTGCCAGATCGCAACGAGATTACCGACGGTCATCGTCAGAACCGAGAGAATCGCGAGCAGATGGTTCCATTGAAATCCCTGAAAAACAGCCCAGTATCCGGGAAGAAGGTTCCCGACTGTCACATCGAAAAAGCTAACCTTGAAGAACCGGATCATCATTGCGAAACCGGCAGCCTTCGAGGCAACTGATAACAATGCAGTGATCGTGATCGGGGCTCCCTCATACACATCGGGGGTCCAGAAGTGAAATGGTACTGCCGAAATCTTATACCCAAAACCAACGATTATGAACACCCCCGCAATGATAAGCCCGACTTCGTTCACATTTCCCAGCAGGATGGCTTTCTGAACGCCATAGATATCTGTCGCGCCTGTCAGTCCGTACAAGATTGAAATGCCGTAGAGCATCACACCGGAAGAGACAGCGCCGTAGATGACATACTTGAGCGATGCCTCACTCGAATCCTGGGCATCTTTCGTGTAACCGGCAAGTATATAAGAGCTGATGCTCGTCAGTTCAAGGGAGAGATACATCATGAGCAAGTTACTCGCTCCTGCCATGAGAAACATACCGAGAGTCAGCGAAAGAAATAGCGCGTAATATTCTCCCAGCGAGCGCCGCACAACAGTCAGCTCTTTGAGATGGAACGAAGAGAACACCACTATGGCTGTCGCAAAGAGAACCAGCGCCTTAAAGAATTGCGAAAAACCGTCCACCGCAATCATGTTGTTGAATATCGTTCTCGTGCCGGCCTGAGACATTAACAGATATCCGGCAACAGCAAGCACGATCAACGTGAGCCAGCCGAATTTTGTCCCGGCTTTCGGAAAAAATAACCCCGCAATCAGAATTCCGCAAAAACCGATAAGAAGGGCGGTTTCAGGTTGAAGAAATTTTGAACTATCAATAATCTGCTGGAGCATACGTTCCGTATCCAAACTTTAGTGACCCAGCATCGCGACACCGCCGCCCTGACTCACGACGTTGACGAGAGTATTAACCGCGGAGGTCAGGAGATTGATTGCCGGTGATGGATAGATTCCGAGGAATATAACGATGATCGCAAGAGGCACCAGCGTAAACAATTCACGCCCATTAATATCGGGGAGTGTTCGCCACCGGTCAGGCAATGTTCCAAGAAACACGCGCTGCAGGGTCCAGAGCATATATGCGGCAGTGAGGACGATGCCCAGCGTCGCGGCTATTGTGATTGAGCGGATCGAAGTTGCCTGAAACGCCCCAAGGAATGAGAATGCTTCACTGATGAATCCACTCAAACCCGGTAATCCGAGAGCGGCAAAAAACGCCACGGTCATGACGCCTGCGTATTTTGGCATCTGGTTCATCAGGCCGCCGAACTCATTCAGGCCACGGGTATGGGCACGATCATAAATTACTCCCACAATAAGGAAGAGCATCGCGGTGATGGTACCGTGATTAAACATCTGGAATATCGCTCCGGTCATCCCCTGCGTGTTCAAGGCAGCCATCCCGAGAAGGACGATGCCCATGTGACTGATGCTGGAGTAGGCGATGAGTTTCTTGAAATCCTGTTGAGCCATCGCACAAAGCGCTCCATAGACGATATTAATGAACGCGAGAATGGCCATCGGAACCTGGTAATGGAGAGTTGCATCCGGGAACATTGGGAAACTGACCCTGAGCAAACCATATGTCCCCATCTTTAGCAGGACGCCCGCAAGGATGACGCTGATAGCGGTGGGTGCTTCAACATGAGCGTCGGGTAACCATGTGTGGAATGGGAATATCGGCACTTTGATGGCAAAACCGATAAAGAGACCAATAAAGGCAACATCCCGCCACCAGGTATTCATGCCCGCAAGAAGCGATCCGGGGTCATAGTTCGCCGGATTCATCATGGCGAGCATATTGAATGTATGGATCTTCTCCCCCGTGGCAGGATCAACCACCGCAACACTGAAATAGAGCGCGATCATGACAAGGAGCATCAGCACGCTGCCAAAGAGCGTATAGAGGAAAAATTTGATAGCTGCATATTCGCGCCGGGGTCCGCCCCAAACTCCAATCAGAAAATACATGGGAAGCAGCATGAGTTCCCAGAACACGTAGAAAAGGAAGAAATCCAACGAGACAAAGACGCCCATCATGCCAGTGTCGAGCAACAACAGCAGTGCAAAATATCCTTTCAAAGATTTCTCTATTCCCCACGAAGCAAAGACGGCAACAAAGGAAATTAGCGCGGTCAGAATTACCATGAGCACACTGAGACCATCTATTCCCATAAAGTAATCGATATGCACTCTGCCGAACCAGGCAACAGACTTTACGTCGATCCATGGGGCTTTTTCAACAAACTGGAATCCTTCCGCCGTATTAATGCCCGCTAATCCCCTGTTGAAATTTGCATAGATGTAAACAGCAATGAGCACTTGAATGGCAGTGGCAACGGCAGAAGTCCATCGGATTGCATTGCTGCTGTTTTTGGGGAGAAGGAGGACGATGACCATTCCCACTATCGGCAGGAAGGTAATCCATGTGAGCACGCCGAACCCAAATAATCCCATAACGCTTAGACCTTAATATTGTTGTATTTCCGAAACGACGGAATATTCTTACCGCAAAATATAGAACAACAGCATCACACCAAAAATGACAAGAGCGATATATGTCTGAACCCTGCCGGTCTGAAGTTTCCTCAACATCATGCCGAAAAATCCCGAAAAGTACGCAACGCCGTTTACCGTGCCATCCACGATGTGTGTATCAAAACCACCTGCCCCGGCCCAGAAAAAGTAGAGCGTCAGAAGTCCGCTCAGCACACCGAGTGAAACGGCGCTCCCGTAGGCATGCTGCAGCCAGAACCATTGTCCGACCCAGAAGGCAACGAGAATTGCCACACAGGAACCGATGACAAGGAATACCGCCGCGCTTGTCCTCTTTTCTTTCGCCCGTTCCCTGTACCCGAATACCGAAGCGTACGTCCAGCTCGCGGCGCCGTTGACGACCCCGTCTACGATTGTATTATCAAACCATCGGAGAACCGTCGTGCATAGTAATGTGCCGCCGACCACGAACTTCCCGTACAACTCATCGAAATACCATTTATTCAGGAGAAATTTGTAGAGGCCGTTTAGGCGGGTGGCCCAGGCATCGGCGCTGATTCTCTTCCAGTAGTACGTTACAAACGCCAGCAGAATCCCCAGGCCGGCAATAACCAGCGAAAGGAGCATAGCAGGGATATGAGCCTCATGAAGAGCCTCTTCGAAGACATGGCTGCTGGGCGCCTGGAGTGAGACGGGGACAGCCGAAGCCGGACGTTCCACTGCATGCACAAGCCAGCCGTCTGCAGCGTCAATCGGATTTGAGGAATAGAAGATAAAGATGCTCAGGACCGCAAAAATGATCAGAGGTAGTGTCATTGTGGCGGGCGATTCGTGAACATGATCAATCCGCTGACTTTCTGCGTGCTGACCGAAAAATGTCAGAATCACCAGCCGGAACATATAGAATGCGGTCAGACCCGCGACAAAAAATCCAATAATCGGAATCAGATAGTGACCAGTGAGCGATCCGAACGCGAGAGTTCCGGCGAGAATTGAATCTTTACTCAGGAATCCCGAAGTGAACGGCACACCGCTGATCGCAAGCGTGAACACCAGGAACGTCGCAAATGTCACGGGCATTTTCTTCCGCAACCCGCCCATATTCCTGATATCCTGTGGATCAGTATGATGGTCATCCTGATGGTGCAGGGCGTGGTGCATTGCATGGATGACCGAGCCGGAGCCCAGGAACAGGCCCGCCTTGAACATTGCGTGTGTGACGAGATGGAAAAAGCCGGCAGTGTAGGCACCCACACCAAGTCCAAGAACCATGTAGCCGAGCTGGGAGATCGTTGAATAGGCAAGAACTTTTTTGATATCGTTCTGTGCAATGGCTATGGTTGCAGAAATAAAAGCTGTGATGGCGCCTATGTACGCAATCACCATCAACGCGTCCGCTGTCATAAGCGGATACGTGCGCGCAACGAGGTAGACACCGGCGGCAACCATCGTTGCAGCGTGAATGAGCGCACTCACGGGTGTCGGGCCTTCCATTGCATCCGGAAGCCATACATGAAGCGGAAACTGCGCGCTCTTCCCGACAGCGCCACAAAAGATGAGTATCCCGGCTGCAGTGAGCCAGCTTTCGCTCCCGAAGGGGATCTGGCCTACACTGATGCCGTCAAAGATTTCCCGGAACCCGAAGGTGTGGAACGTATTATACAGGATAAGGATGCCGGTGAACATGCCGATATCACCGATCCTGTTGACGACAAACGCTTTAATTGCAGCGTTCGAGGCCGACGTCTTCTCGTACCAATGTCCGATGAGAAGGTAGGAACAAATTCCCACCAACTCCCAGCCGACGTACATGGTGAAAAAGTTATCGGTAAGAACGATGACAAGCATCGAGAATGTGAACAATCCGAGGTAGGCGAAGTATCGTGAGTAGCGGACATCCCCTTCCATATAACCGATGGAAAAGAGATGTACAAGGGCGCTCACAATACACACGGCAACCATCATAATAGCGGAAAGGTTGTCGATAGCTATCCCGAGGTTTATTGAGAGCGATCCGAGAACCGGGACATTCCCAAAGTCAACCCACTGGAACGAGTAGACAACCGGAGCATCAAAAACAGTGAGCTTTTCGAAGAGAACTACAATTGCCATTCCAAGGCAAAGAAAAAGAATCGATGTCCCGTACCAGTCCCCCTGTCTGGAAAGCCTCTTCCCAAAGAAAATAAGGACGACGAAACCAAGGAGCGGAGCAAAGAGTACAGTGAGAGCAAATTTTATGAGGAGTTCCTGGGACAACGCTTTATTCCTTCATTTTGCTGATTTCATCCACATTGACCGTGTGGAACTGGTGGTAGATATTCAGAACAATCGCAAGGGCGATCGCGGCTTCCGCTGCTGCCAGAACAATGACAAACACTGCAATGGCCTGCCCATCCATCCTCAAGCCGCCATAGCGTGCGAACGCAATGAAATTGATGTTCGCCGAATTGAGGATAAGTTCAATTCCCATCAACACCAGAATCGCATTCTTTCTCGTGATCACCCCGAACAAACCGAGAGAAAAGAGAATAGCGCTCACGAAAAGAAAATGTATGAGGCCAACGTGCATATTACTCCGGCCGTGATGATGGTGCCATTGATTTTTCCTTCCGCGCAAACATCGCAGCGCCGACCAGCGCAACGAGCAACACAACCGAAACGATTTCAAACGGCAGCAAGTAGCTTGTCATAAACAATTCACCCAGCCCTGTTGCAGTGGTCTGCACATCCGGGATTTGTGCTACCTCTTTCCAATCCGTAATCAGATAGATTCCGCAGAGGGCTCCACCGAGAAACGCTGTAAGAACGGCAGCGGGAAAGATCTGAAACGTTCCCGTTTTTATATCCACATCGACAACCTTATTCGTGAGCAGAACACCGAACAGGAGCAAAACGAGAATCCCTCCAACGTAGATCAGCAACTGGGCGACGGCGAGGAAATCTGCATTCAAGAGGACATAGATCCCTGCGACGCCAAAAAATGTGAATAAGAGGGAAAATGCTGAGTAAATGACGTTCCGCGACGTCACCACAACGACAGCCGAACCAATCGTAACGAGCGCGAAGAAGAAAAAAATGATATCAAAGAGAGTCATCGTCGTTACGAATTCTGTTTTGGGGGAACAGGAGCTGTTGGTGGTGGTTGAGCAGGTGTTGGCCCCTGTTTCGGTGGCGGATTCGGAGGGGCTGCCGCGGCAGCGGCCGCTTTTGCCTGAGCGGCGGCTGCGGCAGCCGCGGCTTTCTTTGCGGCCTGCTCTTTCTCGAATTCCGCTGCCCTCTTCTTTACATCGGTTATCTCCGGCGGAGTGAGTGTAACGTAGTTATAAATGAGGTTTGTGCGGTCGTACTCCGCAAACTCATACACATCGGTCATCTTGATGCATTCGGTCGGACAAGGATAAACGCACAACGCGCAATAACAACATTTTGCTATATCGATATCGAACTTCGTCACCCATAATTTTTTCTTTTGACCGGTAGAGGTTGTCCCCAAATCCTCCGTCGGGAGGGACTTGACAGTTTCGATGGAGATACAATCCACCGGGCACGCCATATCACACTGGAAGCAACCGATGCAATCGTCCATATTCACATAGAGCCGGTTACGCGCTCGCTCGGGAAGCTTCAATCGTACATCGGGGTACTGGATGGTCACCGCGGGGGTAAAGAGATGACGGGCGGTGACCCACATGCCCACCAGGATTGTCCAGACTGATTGAAATATATTTTTGAAATATTCTGTCATACCACCTTGATCATCAAAACATCATCCAGGCACCCACCCCGAGAATGCACGCAAATGCCCACGGCGTGAGGACCTTCCACGAAACATACATGAGTTGATCGACCCGTAGCCGCGGGAGTGTCCACCTCAACCACATCTGAACGACCACAAAGAACATGCCTTTTGTAAGAAACCAGAAGGCACCCCAAACCGGTCCTCCCATAAACTCTCCGAATGGGCTATTCCAGCCCCCGAGGAACAACGTCGACGCGATCGCTGAAACCGCAAACATGTTGGCGTATTCGGCAAGGAAAAAGATTGCAAATTTCATACCGCTGTACTCGGTGTGATACCCCGCCACCAGCTCAGATTCAGCCTCAGGGATGTCAAATGGTGTTCGGTTCGTCTCAGCGAGGGAAGCGACAAAGTAAATGATAAAGGCAACAAAGACAAAAGGAAATTTCCGGAAGATATACCAGTGCCAAAACCATCCGGCTTGTTGTTGATTAATATCCTGCAGGTTCAGCGTGCCGGCAAGCATAACCACCGCTAGGAGCGCGATCGCCGTGGGGATTTCATAACTCACTATCTGGGCTGCCGATCTCATTGCGCCCAGCAACGACCACTTGTTGTTGGATGACCATCCCGCCATCAAAAGTCCGACGACAACAATGGAAGACACGGCAATGATGTAGAACAAACCGATATTAACGTTGCTTCCGACAAAGGCACTGCTGAAAGGTATTGCGGCAAACGCGGCGTATGATCCGACAAAGACAATAAAAGGTGCGGCCAGATGAAGCTTTTTGTCGGCCGCCGCTGGTACAATGTCCTCCTTCTGGATGAGTTTCAAGATATCGGCAATTGTCTGTGCCCAGCCGTGCCATCCTCCCGTGCGCATCGGTCCCAGACGATCCTGCATGTGGGCAGAAACCTTCCGCTCAACCCACACGGCAAACAACGCATACGGCACGATCCATACCAAGGGAACAAGCGCCATAACAACGTAGACGAACAGATTATTATCAAGAATGCTCCGAAGGACCTGTTCCATATCTCTACCGATCGACCTCCCCAAGAACAATGTCCGTGCTTCCGGCAATAGCAACAACATCAGCAATCATGTAACCACGGCAGATCTCCGGGAGAACACTGAGATTGACAAATGATGGGGATCTTGCCTTCACGCGGTAGGGCGTTGCCGAACCATCGCTCACAACGTAAAATCCGATTTCGCCGCGGGCAGCTTCCGACCTCACATACACCTCTCCCGGATTTGGACGGATTCTCTTCGGGATTGCCGATGCCACATCCCCGGGTGGAATTTTTTCCAACGCCTGCTCGATGATATTGACACTCTGTTCCATCTCATGGATTCTCACCATATATCGATCCCAGCAATCACCAACGGTGCCAACTTCTCCCTTGCCGACCTGGACTTCCCATCGAAACCTGTCATAGATTGAGTACGGGTCATCTCTCCGGAGGTCCCAATTTACGCCAGAGCCCCGGAGCATCGGGCCTGAGCATCCATAGGCAATCGCGACATCAGGTGGCAGAACACCCACATTCGCAGTCCGCTTGACGAAAATTTCATTAAACGAGAGGAGATCGTTGTATTCTTTTATTTTTGGCCGGAAGTAGGAACAAAATGCCTTTGCTTTGTCGATGAATCCTGCTGGGAGATCATGTGAAACTCCACCCACCCAGAAATAATTGTAGAGGAGCCGGGCGCCGCATGTTGATTCGAAGAGATCGAGGATTCTCTCACGTTCACGGAACATATAGAGGAAGGGGGTGAACGCTCCGATATCCAGGCCATACGTTCCCGCCGCTATCAGGTGAGAAGCGATACGCTGAAGCTCAGCCATAATGACGCGAATGTATTCTACCCGTTCGGGAACCTGGATCCCCAGGAGTTTTTCTATGGCAAGAACATAGCCCAACTCCATGTGCATGGCCGCAACGTAATCCATCCGGTCGCAGTACGGAATTACCTGCTGATAGTTTGTCATGTGTTCTGCATGCTTCTCGAAACACCGGTGCAGGTATCCGATATGAGGGATCACATCAATGACAATCTCTCCATCCACGACGAGCTCAAGACGCAGGACGCCATGGGTCGAAGGATGCTGGGGACCCATATTGATCACCATTTCTTCGGTGCGCAATGGGCGACCTGTGGTCGTTTTCAGAGGAGTAATAACGGTATTGGAGAGGGGTGTGTTCAATGCGGCTCGATCAATAGGGGACTTTCATGCCGTTATAGAATTCAGGAACTTTGAAATCCTTGCGAAGCGGATGACCGACCCAATCTTCTGGCAGGAGAATTCTCCGGAGATCCGGATGTCCCGTAAAGGTTATGCCGATGAGATCATATGCTTCCCGCTCGTGCCAGACCGCGCTGGGCCAGACTTTGGCGACCGATGGAACTTCCGGCTTCTCTGCCGAAACTTCAACTTTCAGGGTGATTTTATGTTTCTTCGTGATCGATGCGATATTGTACACGACGCCGAGGACTCCCTTCCCGTAGTCCATTCCACTCAGGCACATCAAATAGTCCAGCTGAAGTTCTGCGTCATCACGAAGAAAAGTACAGATATTGAGGAGTGATTCCGGAGAAATTTTGATAAACGGTTGGACAACGCCCTCGACCTTCGCATCTTTTACCGCATCGCCAAACTGCCCCCTCACTTTTTCTGAAATCTCTTTTGCAGTCATGGAACGCGCGTTATGCCGATTTCTTGATCAAACTTTCCGAACGGATCTTTTCCTGCAATTTTATCAGTCCCTCGATAAGCGCTTCCGGACGCGGTGGGCAACCCGGGACATACACATCAACGGGGACAACCCGATCGACTCCCTTGAGAACGTGATAGCCATGTTCCCAGTAGGGCCCGCCACAGTTGGAGCAGCTCCCCATCGAGAGGACATACCGGGGTTCTGCCATCTGATCATAAAGGCGCTTAATACGCTCGGCCATTTTCAGCGTGACAGTGCCGGCAACGATCATGACATCCGATTGCCGGGGTGTGGCGCGAAAGAATATTCCGAACCGATCAAGGTCATAGTGAGACGCACCAGTCGCCATCATTTCGATCGCGCAACATGCCAGGCCGAACTGCATTCCCCACAGGGACGAGAGCCGCGCCCAGTTGAGCAAATTGTCAATAGATGTTATGACAACGTTTCCGTTGTTGAATTGTTTATCTAAGAGACCCATTCTCGAATACCTACACTATTGCTTCTTCCGATACTTTCCGCGCGACCGCGGTGGAAGATTGGCGAACATCGGGGATGATCGGGGAAGGTTTGTCCCAGTCAAGGTCTCCTTTCACCCAAACATATGCATAGCCAACTGCCAGAATTCCCAGGAAGATCAGCATTTCGATGAACGCGAATAACCCGAGCTTTTCAAAAACAATTGCCCAGGGAAAAAGAAACACGACTTCCACATCAAAAATGAGGAAAATCAGTGCAACGACGTAAAAACGGATATTAAAGCGGACCCATGACGAACCGACCGGTTCCTCACCGCACTCGTACGTTGTTAGTTTACTCGGATACCAGCGATGGGGACGAATCAGCCATGCAAAAACCAAACCTCCTGCTACGAATATCGCACCAACGAGGAAAAAAATAAACACCCGTCCGAATTCTGTCAGCATGATTATTTTTGGATGACCTTAACTTGCGGTTTTGTGAATAAGAGCATGAAAATATAGAAAAAAATAGAACGAAAGTCAAAGAAAGTCGATCTCCTCATCTCATCAAATAGGATTCTGGATAAAGCCTGTGCTGTCCACCGATGTGAATCGCAAGGAAAGGCTGAGCGGCGGACGATGAGTAACTCCTCCCCAGGCCAGCGGTGCCAACATCTCACTTGTCTTTCGGCGGTTGCCACTTCACCTCGGCAGCTCGCGCTGAAGCATTCGCACGGCGTGCGAGCACGAAGAGAAGATCGGAGAGACGGTTAAGGTAGATGATCGGAATATCCCGAAGAGGTTCGGTTGACGAGAGCCGAACAATGATGCGTTCGGCACGGCGGCAAACAGTCCTTGCCACGTGCAGCATTGCTCCACCCTGACAGCCGCCTGGTAGAATGAAATTCCGCAGCGGCGGTAACGTGCTTTCTATGGCATCAATTTCCGCTTCAAGCCGCCTAATATCTGCGTGGTCAAGCAAGAAGTTGACTGAGTTTTTGGGCGGCGATCCGGATGCGAGCTCCGCACCGAGCCGGAACAGATCATCCTGCACACCTGCTACAATCTGCGCTATCCGGCGAGGAAGTTTCAGCGATCTGCATACTCCCAGCATGGTGTTTAACTCATCAACGGTCCCATATGCATCGAGACGCAGGTTGCCCTTAGAAATACGCTTACCTCCGAAAAGAGAAGTCTCCCCCTTGTCTCCTGTTTTTGTATAGATCTTAGGCATCAAGCTACTATGATGTGGTCCGGAGCAGACATTGACAGAGTTCGGCGGCAGTAAAAGCCGATTCGAGGATCCCGGGGTTAACTGCCACAGGCAAGGCAGTCCTATTTCCTCTTCTTTCGCATGAATTGCGGCAGTTCGTTATGAAAATGCACAACTGTTTTGATGCCGGAATAAAAGTTGTTCAGATTTATGAACTCATCCGGAGCGTGGGCATTTTCATCCGGCTGACCAAACCCAAGGAGAACTGTATCGAGACCAAGCAACTGCTTGAACTGAACGACAATCGGTATCGAGCCCCCTTCGCGCTGGTAGAGAGGTTTTTTCTGAAATCCCTTTTCGAGCGCCGAAACCGCCGCCTGAACGCCGGGGCTGTCGAGCGGGGTAATTGCCGCTTCACCACCGTGAAGATTCTGAATTTTCAGCGAGATGGTTTTTGGTGCGATTTTCTTGATATGCTTTTCAAAAAGTCCGGCAATCGCCTCCGAGCTTTGGTCAGGCACCAGACGCATCGAAATCTTGGCGAACGCTTTCGCCGGGAGGACGGTTTTTGCGCCATCGCCGGTAAATCCTCCCCAGATACCGTTGCATTCAAGTGTCGGCCGCGCCCATAATCTCTCGAGTGTCGTGTATCCCTTTTCGCCGTACAGCGCGCTGACCCCGACTTCCCGTGCGAATGTTTTGTCGTTCCATGGCAATTTCTTATACGCGCGCCTTTCGGCCGCGGTGAGCGGCCGGACGTTCTTATAAAATCCCGGTATCGTCACCCGGCCGTTTTCATCATGAAGCTGTGCAATAATTTCCGCGAGGGCTTGAATGGGATTATGAATTGATCCGCCGAACGACCCGGAGTGGAGATCCTTATTGGGACCGGTGAGTTCAATCTGCATGTACGCAAGACCGCGCAATCCATAGCAGAGTGAAGGCACACCCTCTGCAAACATCGATGTATCTGAAATGAGAACAAGATCTGCAGCAAGAAGCTTGAGATGGTCCTTGACGAAACGTTCAAGATTGTCGCTCCCGATTTCCTCTTCACCCTCAAGAATTATTTTCACATTCAACGGGAGCGAGCCGTTATTTTTTAAGAATGCTTCGAGTGCCTTCAGATGGATGAAGACCTGTCCCTTATCGTCCGCTGTGCCGCGGGCGTACAGTTTGTCACCGCGAATTGTAGCTTCGAAGGGAGGGGAGGTCCATAGTTCTATCGGGTCAACCGGCTGGACATCGTAATGACCATAGGTCAACACGGTTGGTTTTCCCTCGGCATGCAGCCAGTCTGCATAGACCACCGGATGGCCCTTCGTCGGAAATATTTCAACATGCTCCATCCCGATGTCCTTCAGGTGCCGGGCCAACCACTCCGCACACTTCAAAATGTCCGCCTTATGGTCGGGAGTCGTGCTTACACTCGGGATCGCGAGCAAAGCCTTGAGTTCTTCCAGGTATCGTGACTTGTTCGATTCAACATACTGTAGGATTTTTTGCATAACGCCTGCGAGTTGGTGATAGGACGGACACGAATGTTTGGCACAAATATACTAAACCGTGCAAGTAGTTGCAAGAACATCGTTTTTGGTACAAATCTTGCAATCTTCTATGAGTGATTGTTGATAATTGCCCGTCTTTTGGGTATCTTTGTTTGATCGATTCTCAATTTTGATATGCGTTCTTTCATAACCTTTTTCGAGATTCTTCTCCCCTGTTCGTACTTTTTGACGATTTGGGTTTACGCGAAGGCATTTTTCAGTAATCTCAAAAGTGCGGAACGATTAAAAATCCCGCTTTTGCTACTGACGCTCGCGCTCCACGTTACCTACATAATAATCCGGACCATTGAATTTGGGCATCCTCCCATCACCTCGATGTTCGAAATCTTTTCTTTGATCGCTTTTACAATCGTGGTTGTGTATCTCTATATCGAGATCCGAACGAAGAATTCATCGACGGGATATTTCATTCTTATTCTTCCCTTCTTTTTTCAGCTAACGTCCTCGATCTTTATACACGAAAAGTCGGAGATTCCGGCCGCACTCCGGAGCAACCTGCTCGGGTTCCATGTTTCAAGTGCGCTTCTGGGATATACTGCCATCACGATCTCTGCTGTGTACGGTTTTCTCTACCTCATGCTCTATCACGATATTAAATCGAGTCAGTTCAGTGTCATCTATAAGCGACTGCCGAATCTTGAAACGCTCGAACGGATGAGTTTTACCGCGACAATTTTCGGATTTTTCCTTCTCACCATAGCCATGGTCATAGGTATTATCTGGCTTCCCCGGGTATTCACGACGATTTCTTATTCCGATCCAAAGCTCCTCGGCACCTGCATTATCTGGGCAATTTATGGAGGAGGATTGCTGGCTAAGAAGGTGGCAGGATGGCAGGGCAGGCGCATGATGGTGCTCTCGATGTTCGGTTTTGCGCTTGCAATGATTTCTATGACGATCATCAATATGTTCTTCAGTCAGTTTCATAAGTTTTATTGACATGAGATGAACATGAGTCTCCGACAGCATCGTAACGACAGTACCAGCTCGGGTGCCGCCCCATGAAGATATTTTGCGTCGGCATCAGCCATAAAACTGCACCGATCGATGTCCGGGAAAAAATGTGGTTTTCAGATTCTGAGATCAGAGCTACGCTCCTGACCCTGAAGGAGAAGTACGTGAGGGAAGGGGTACTTGTATCCACGTGTAACCGCACCGAACTATACTATGTCCCGCTTGAAGAAGGGACAAATGGTGAACCCTTGTGGCGTTTTCTTGTGAACCGGAAAGCCGCCGAACCATCCGTCAGGGAGGAGCATTTCTACTCCCTGAGTTCAGCTGAGGCAGTGAAGCAGATTTTCGGCGTCGCCTCGGGGATCGACTCGATGGTTCTTGGGGACGTCCAGATCCTGAACCAGATGAAGGATGCGTTCGCGATTGCGCAGGAGGCCGGCTGCACCGGCACTCTTTTGAACAGGCTGTTCCCCTCGGCGTTTCATACCGGAAAGAGGGCGCGGACAGAGACTGAGATAGGCGAAGGGGCGGTTTCA
>JAWOMQ010000146.1:0-4627 GCA_033852415.1 Bacteroidota bacterium | reverse complement strand
GAGCTTTCAACCAGCTCGCGAAAGGCACTGGTGTCTCCCTTCCGCGCACGATCGATCAGCAACTGCTCATCGGTCACGAGATATCCCCTTTTGCATCATAGGACGAAATATAACCCAAAAAGGTTTACACCCAAACGCTCAAACCGCGCACATTTTGAAGGAAATTCCGCGCGAGTAGCGAGAAATTGCTGAGAACGTATCACTTGATGGATTAACGAACAACATCATTTTTGGGGAGGACGGCTCACAGCAAAGCCCTGAAGGGGAAGACCAAAGATGGAGGAATATTGATTTCAACCCGGACTATACGTCCACGAGTTTGAGATCTTTACTCGTTCGCAATTTCGTGACATAAATTATTTGACCCATGTGCTGAGCGACATGCTCGACAACATGTGAGATGGCATAGAGACAGGTGCAATCCCATTTTTGAAAATGTCTGGTCTCGAGTAACTTTGCAGCATCAAATTTTCTCAAGACCTCGTTGGCCTCACTGATTGTTGTCTCAAACAATTTCAGAAGCTCCTCTCCGGGGATATGGCTCCGCTCTGCAAATTCCAACGGCCGGTTCCTCTGATACGGCTTTCCCCCGATCCCTTTAATAATCCACTGGCGAATATTTCCTGACAGGTGGAGCAATAGATTGCCGATACTATTGTCGGTTTCATGCGAGCGCCACCAGATATCCTCGTCGCTCAGTTGCCCAATGCACTTCTTAATCTTTGGGAGGTATTCCTCTACCAGCAATCGCCGGGAAATTGCAATGAATTCCTCTCCGACGTGCGTTTTCCCGGCTTCCACACGCTGCATCCGATTCCTGCCGGCCTTCTTTACCGTCTTTTTTCCTCTGCCTGCTTTTGCATTTGTCATGAGCACCCTCATTGTTAATTGATTATACTTCCACAATACATCCTCTGATCCGTATTACATTGCCCGAACTTTCAAGGAAAACCGCGCCTGAGCAAAGAGGAGAAATAGCATGGTCAGAGCCGCATAGGCTATTCGAGTTTCTGATGTTGCAGCACCTGTGAACCCGGCAAAATCGAACGATGCGACCTCCTTCGCATTCAGGGCGATATAGACCAGCATAAGATAGAGGACGATGAACGCCTTCTGGCTTTTGATAGCTATCCCGAGACAGACCGCTCCGGCTGAAAGGAAGCAGGTCCCGACGAGTAACGATATTGCCTGCGCCGGTTTCCCTGCCCAAAGTCGGAGAATCGGAATCCCCGTGAAGCATACAGCGAGAACGGTTGCGCTGAAGAATTTGAGCCACACAAAATTCTTCTGGATTCCCGGTGCAGTAAACAACAATTTCAGCGTGTTGGCAGAATAATCGCGCACCGCCACATCGCTCAGAATAATGATCAGGATAACTATGATCACCGGGAGAAGACCCTCCTGAAGGGATGATAGCTCAAGACTCAATGATAGAACCGTTACAACAATTAACGCCACAACTGCGATAGGTGAAAGCATAAAAGTGGCCAGAACATCAGCCCGGATATCCTGCAGGAAAGATGATCGCTTACCCATTGTGTTTCCCGTACCCATCAACAAGAACCGGGTCAGCGGTTTGAGAAGAACATTGAACGAAGTCATCAGATTCTTCCGGGAATATCTGACCGTCGATGATTTCCTTGACGGATCGAACCGGTGAAAGACGTTCACTGTCACAATGAGAAGGAAGAGAGGAACAACAAATGTTGAACAACGGTCAGCAATCAGGCGCCATGACCAATCGATCTCTCCAAAATTGAGGGGCGGAAGGTTCGATTTGAAGCTATTCGAGCCAATCGAGATAAACAATGTGTGAAACTTCGTGCGCGTAATCTCGATAATGGGAACTATCCCAGTGATATCGAACAACCTGAGCCACTGTGGACCGCCATTAGTTTCCAACATGGCTACCGGCAATCCCAGCAATGCCCCCCAAAGAAAGAAATAGAGAACGTCGCCCATCCTGCCCGAAAGGAAAGGAACAGATTCGAACAGCAGAGCAGCGGCCGCACAGAAAAACACCGTTGGAATCCCGATCCAGAGATAAATACCAAGAAAAGCCAGCGGTTCGAAATTACCTTCCCCCCGGATCAAGAACATGATGATCGAACTCACCATACAGGCGAGGAGAATAGCACCAAGATAGAGAGCGCCGCCGATGAACTTTCCAATCACATATTCAGAATTATGAACCGGAGTGCCGGCAATGACGTATGCAGTTCGCGCAAGTAAGTCCCTTCTGAATGAATTCCCGGCGAGATATGTCCCCAGCAAACTCAGGAGTAGCGAACAGAGAATCGCCGTGGCCATTGCAATCGTGACAGAGCTGTAAATAACCCTCCTTCCCTCAATCTCCATCAGTGCTCTTCCGGAACTGATCTCCGGAACGATCAGGTAAACCGTCATCCCAACAATCAACAGAATAACGACAGTCGCTGTTCTGCGAAAGCGGAACCGGGCGTCAACAAATGAAATAGCTAGCAGCCGGTCAATCATTTAATGCACCGCCTCTTTCATGCCATTCACCGACAGGATAAATGCCTCCTCCAGATCCGGCTCCGCAAGAACCGCGTCGTCATGAGGTTTGAGGGGATGAACGATCCTCACGTGAACGCCATCCGGCTTCCGGACAGCTTTTGAAACCTTATAACGCGACCGCAGGTCATCAAAAGCTTCGGACGGGACAACAGATTCCCATACACTCCCGCTTGCTGATTGAAGAAGTTCCTCGGGGGTCGATGATGCGACGAGTTTACCCTTGTTCATCACCGCAATGTGAGTTGCAACCGCTTCAACATCAGAGACAATATGGGTCGACAGGATCACAAGCTTCCCGAACCCGACATCAGATAAAATATTCCGGAACCGGACGCGTTCTTCAGGATCCAATCCGGCGGTCGGCTCATCCACAATCAGGATATCAGGATCTCCAACCAGTGCCTGGGCGATGCCGAGACGCTGTTTCATTCCGCCCGAAAAGGTCCCGACCAGCCGGTGTGCATCAGAATGGAGGTTAACAGTTTCAAGGAGTTGCATGATTTTTCTCCGGTCCCGGACACCTTTCAACGCCGCAAGATAGATGACAAACTCCACCGCGGTCAGATTATCGTAAGCGCCAAAATCCTGCGGCAAATATCCCAATCGATGGCGTATCGGCTCAGGGTTTTTCACGATGTCTTCTCCCTGAAACAAAATAGTACCGCTGCTGGGGCGTGTGATGGTGGCAATCATTTGCATCAGCGTGGTTTTGCCGGCACCGTTCGGACCGAGCAGACCGAGCACACCATGCTGCAATGTGAGTGAGAAATTCTCGACCGCAACAACCCCGTTCCTGAATTGCTTCGTGACGTGCTGAATTTCGAGCATGTTCATTGAAATATTGTTACTTCGTCGTACGACAACCTTCACCCTTTGTTTCGATGGACAGACGGGGCGATAGGGAAGAAAGGTGGGATCTTACGCGACTTCTTTTACTGCCTCGACAAATTTCAAGACCTCTTCCGGACTATTGTATAAATGCGTTGATACACGGATAGAGTTGAGATGACTTTCCGGCACGAGGCGTATGCGAAAGCCTCTCTTCGCGGCATGATCGCCGAATTTATCATAGGCAATATTCTTCAGGCGGAATCCTGTCACAAAACATTTCGAAACATCTTCGGTCGGTGTGAGCATCTCGATCCTGTCACCGAGTTTGAGCAATTCGGATTGCAGAAGATTTGTCAACGCTGTTCCGTGACGGATAATATTATTCATACCGATATGATAGATGAAGTCTACCGCAGCACCAAGGCCGATGTAGATTGCGGCGTTCTGGGTGGCAAAGTCGTAACGGTGGGCTGTGGGCACATATCCTTTGAATTCGGGCGGATCAACTGTCAGGTCCCATCCGGCATCGGAATACCCGCCCACCCAGTGCGCCTGCACGACGTCGAGGAGTTCCTTTCGAACATAGAGAAAGCCGGTTCCCCTTGGCCCGCACATCCACTTATGGCCGCATGTTGCGTAAAAATCGCAGCCAATGTCTTTTAAATCGAGCGCGGTCGTCCCCGGTCCATGGGCGCCGTCAAAAAAGACCCACAACCCCTTATCGTGCCCGAGCCTCGCAATGTCCTTCACAGGAAATACCTGCCCTGTCGTACAGGTGATATGCGGGATGGCAATTACTCGTGTGCTTCTGGTAATCAGGTCATTTACTCTGTTGAGATTTTCACTTGCCGTCGGTGCCGGCTTGACCGTCTTGATGACAATCCCGTCGAGGCGCATTCTGTTCAGCCATGGGAGCGCATTGCCCACGTGTTCGTGCGTGGTCATGATCACCTCGTCTCCCCGCTTGAGAGGAAGACCCTGGGCAATAATATTGATCCCTTCCGTGACATTATGGGTGAGAGATATTTCACTCTCATCGACATTGACGAACTTCGCAAGCCTGGGGCGGGCCACCTCCCAGCCGCTGTACTCTCCCATGACATCGAGATTTTCCATGGCGCTTTTTACCGATTCAAGAACCGGATAGGGGGACGGACCGATTGTGGCATTATTCAGATAGACACGATCGCGCGTCAGTGGAAACTGGTCGCGCACGAGTCTCCAGAACTCTTCATCATCAGCCGCGATCCTGGTATCG
>JAWOMQ010000161.1:0-3235 GCA_033852415.1 Bacteroidota bacterium | reverse complement strand
CGTCATCCACAGAACGATTGAAGGCCCTTACAAACATGATCGAGAGGGCTAATGATTTTATTGTGGTTGGGGATTCTGCTGCCGCGTGTGTTCAGCTAGCAGATGCTTACAATAAAACTGATGGTTTACCAAGGCCGCCGGATCTGATCACAGGGAAGGCAGCCGCTGACCTCGCAAGGATGATCTCCGACCTCATGGGTGCTTTGAAGTATCCCCAATGATTGTGAGCTTCCCCGCTGGGCGTTGATCGTACGCGTAGGGCCGCTCTTGGAAGCGTCTTCTCCGCGTCTGGCTCTTACATACGGCATCAGTGATAACAGTGTACGCTTCCAAATTACGCAATAGTCGTTCGACCGACCATTTATGAGATATCCTATTCGACTACCAGGGGGTTACTATGAACGTGTGGACTCTTAGCCCGAATTATTCGCGAATTTCCAAAACAAAAAGCCCCCGTTTGCGTATAAATACTTGAGACCAATCAAGATCCATACACAACCAGAGGCTTTCTGATGACCCAAGTTACCACACAGTCTGTTCTTTTTGGTGAAGATTTTTTCAAGCCTGTTTCGGTTTCTTTTGACCAGCCTGACAGCAGCTCCGATGGGGGAGCCATCCTCCTCAAAATGGTCGACAATCAACTGTCGCTTACCGATCGGCTTGCAAAGTGTATTCACGATAGCCGTCAGGCCGGCAAGGTCGTCCACAGCTGCAGCGATCTTCTTCGGCAACGTATATACGGAATTGCATCCGGGTACCCCGACTGTAATGACGCGGACGCGCTTGCATCCGATCCGGTGCAGAAGCTCCTGCTCGATCGTGATCCGATCGACGGCCAGGATCTCGGTTCGCAGCCCACTCTTTCTCGCTTCGAAAATAGCCCGTCCTCGAAAGAACTCTTGCGCATGGGAGAAGAACTCGCTGATGTTGTAATCGAGCGTCACGCCAAGCGCCTGGGCGGGAAGGCTCGACGCATCACGATCGACCTGGATCCGACTGATGATCCCACGCATGGCGCGCAGCAGCTCAGCTTCTTCAATGGGCATTATGACGGCTTCTGTTTCCTTCCGATGGTCGGAACTCTCCAGTTCAACGACGAACGCGAGAAGTACTTGTTCACCATCGTTCTTCGTCCCGGCAATGCGCATTGCACGCGCGGGGCAATCGGAATTTTGATGAGAACGATTTGTCGTCTCCGGACCGCATTTGCCAAGACCCGGATTCGAGTCCGCCTCGATGGTGGATTTGCGTCCCCGGACATCCTTGATTACCTGGAATGTGAACGGGTCGAGTATTTGGTGGGATTCGCCGGCAATTCCGTTCTGGAAGCTCAAATCGAGCCGCTTATGCGGGCAGTTAGAGTTTTGTCGGCCACATCCGGAAAAACGGAAACGCTTTTCACCGATCTGCGGTATCAAACGAAAACCTGGACGAAGCCTCGCCGCTTGATCGTAAAAGCCGAAGTCGTCCGCTTTCCTGATCGTCCTGTCCGCGATAACGACCGATACGTCGTGACCAACCTTACCCTCAAGCCCGAACGCGTTTATGTCATCTACCGCGGCCGGGGAGACATGGAAAACAGGATCAAAGAATTGCATCATGGGCTTGAGGTGGATCGCACCAGTTGCACGAGTTTTCTCGCAAATCAGCTCCGTGTACTGATGACCGCGGCTGCCTATGTGTTGATGCAAGAACTCCGGCTGCATGCTGCCGCCACCGATCTTGCCGCGGCACAGGTGGGCACGCTGCGCGAGCGGCTTTTCAAACTCGCTGCCTGGGTCGATCGAACTGTTCGCCGTATCGTGATTCATTTTCCACTCAGCTATCCGTGGGCTCCAACCTGGCGCGCCATCGCCGCAGCCGTCGGCGCGACATCCTGATCACAAATAGCGCATCGAAAATCTCAGAAGATATCGGCAGCCAGGGAAAGTGTGTCCGACGTATTCCCTATAGACGGGCAAATTAAGAGTGATAGCCTTTTGAGCCGTATTCTACGCACAACCAATACTCCCGAGCACTCATTTGATGGTATTCTCGGTCCCTGGTCCTCTCTCCCGTAGGAATTTGCCGCACTTACAGGCCGTTTGTAGGCAATTCACGAATAATTCGGGTTAATGGTCTGGCCTTCTGAGTTGGTGTACTTGAAATCCTCGACATTAAATTGTGAACCGTCGATGCCCAGGACCCATTGTTCTTTGTCGACTTGTTTGAAGTTAACTCATTCGGCGCTAAAGATGTCGCCACCAAGAGAGTCAGGAAGGTGCTGCCATTTTCCACTGAATACGAGGTTCGGCATGGTTTTCCCATCCGGAATTCCCTTATCGAACCCAATCGTTTGGCCGGACCCAGTCTTCTCCTCTTGTACTACATCCATATTCGATGCGGGGTCCCTCTGGGTTGTCCATTTGGGCTTTTCAAAAATAACCAAGAAATACTGGTCAACTTCTGGTCTGAAGCAGACATATTTTGAAGCACCTAGGTATGTGGCGAGAGAATTTTCGAGGGTTGGATCCTTGGCTTTCTTGAGTTCCAAGAATGAATCACAAGCAAGCTTTGCCTTGGGGTCCGGGCAGACGAAGGAATTTGCATCGTTTGTCGGTTGCTTAGGCTGTGCCTGTGGTGCTGGAGACTGCTGACCATGTGCTACCCGGCAAAGAAGCGAAAATAGTACTAGGAAGGATAAGGCAGGAACTCCGATTCTCTGGCATCGGGCGGATCTGGTTGCCACATGCTCCCTCCGTTGAAGAAGGCGTAAACCGATGCTATAGCAAAATGTGAATTTCCCATACAAATATTCCTTTAGTTATGGGTGGTGCGAGCTGAGGCCTTGCCGCGCTAAGCACCTAATTTGGAGTGATACGCGGTAACTTTAACGGAATTGTGATTGACGACCGATCTGGAACTATGATATCACCTGCGATATCATGAATAAGTTGGACAGGATCCAATCGGAGATCGATGAACTACGCGGAAGGCCTGCCAACATCAGATATCGGGAACTGGCAAGGATCGCTCAGTCACTAGGGATGACACTTGAGCCAAAAAGGGGCGGACATTTAAAGTTCACAAACAAGTCACGGAATTGGGATCCACTGATCATTCCGTGCCACCCCAAGGCGCTTAAAAAGTTCACGGCTCGCGGTATTCTGGCTCAGCTTGAGGACAATCTGGCGTCGTTGCGTGGAGAACTGGAGGGATACAAAAATGGAGAATAAAATTCGGGAATATCTGAGGA
>JAWOMQ010000071.1:0-7284 GCA_033852415.1 Bacteroidota bacterium | reverse complement strand
TATGAACGGACGGTCAGCTACGGCGGTGGGACAAAGAATGGACCCAATGCACTTCTGGATGCGTCTCACTACGTGGAATTTTACGATGAAGAAACCGGTCGGGAAGTGTACAAAGATCTCGGAATTGCAACTCTGGTCCCAATGAAGTTTTCGAAATTGAAGGATGAGGCGGCGCTTGAAGAAATTTACCAGCATGTGCGAAAGCTCTTGCCAGAGGGAAAATTTCTCATTGCCCTTGGAGGCGAGCACACTCTATCTCAGGCAGTCATTGCGGCCTATGCCGAACAATACAGGGATCTTTCCGTGCTGCAAATTGACGCACACTCGGATTTGCGCAACGAGTATCAGAATAGTAAATACAGTCACGCCTGCGTTATGGCCCGGGTGGCGGAATTCATCGATCCGAAGCGCATCGTCCAGGTCGGCATCAGGGCGCAGTGCATTGAAGAAGCGGCGTATATACGGCGTCACGGTATCACCACGCTTTATGCGCACCGCATCCGCACCGGCAAGTACTCAAAAATCATAAAAGGGTGGGACGATTACGCCATTGAAAAGCTATCGAACCATGTCTACCTGACATTCGACGTCGACGGCCTCGATCCTTCGGTAATGCCCGCGACCGGTACCCCCGAACCGGACGGGCTTCTCTGGCACGAGACAATGAAATTCCTCCGCAAACTCGGCCGCCGCAGACATGTCGTCGGATGCGATGTAGTCGAATTTTCCCCGATCGCCAATCTTCACCATCCGGACCTCACAGCTGCTAAGCTCGTTTCAAAAATGATCAACTACTTTTGCCGTTAACGATTCGCCTGCGAATCTTTTCCTTTCTCTTTTTCAATCATCCTCCTCGCGGCGTCTGCTTGGCCCTGACCATTTATTGCAAGATCAAATCAATTTCCGTACATTAACCGAACAATTTGTATTTTCAATAATAGAAAGTAAATAAAGAAATGCGTATCGGAATACTGACAGGGGGCGGAGATGTGCCGGGATTGAACCCGTGCATTAAGGCAGCTGTCCACCGTGCAACGGATGACGGCCATGAAATGGTCGGGGTACGGCGTGGGTGGGGTGGATTACTGAGATTCAATCCCGATGACCCGGATTCACAAGAAGATCACATTATCTCTTTGACCAAGGTGAACACCCGGACGATCGACCGCACCGGCGGAACGTATCTGCATACGTCCCGTACCAACCCCGGCAAGGTCAAACCGAACGAGCTCCCCGACTTTCTTAAGGATACGTACAGTTCGAAGAGCGACGACTCAACAATCGATTGCACAGACCATGTATTGAAGGTCCTGGAGAGACTGAAAATCGACGCCCTCATTGCAATCGGCGGCGATGATACATTAAGTTACGCAGTAAGGCTTCACAAGGAGAATTTTCCGATGGTGTGTATCCCGAAAACGATGGACAATGACGTTTTCGGTACCGATTACTGCATTGGCTTTTCCACGGCAGTAACCAGAAGTGTGGAGTTCATTCATGCGCTCCGGACACCAACCGGGTCGCATGAGCGGATCTGCGTCGTAGAATTGTTCGGGCGGTATTCAGGTGAAACCTCCCTCATATCCGCGTACCTTGCGGGAGTCGATCGCGCAGTGATTTCCGAAGTTGATTTTGACATCCAAAAACTCGTCGACTTCCTGGTTGATGACAGGAAGCACAATCCGAGCAATTATTCGATCATGACAATCTCCGAAGGTGCGAAACCGATTGGCGGTGAAATGATGATGATGGGTGAAGCAGATGCATACGGCCATAAAAAGCTTCGCGGCATCGGCGATTTTGTCAGCCAGGAGATCGAAAAACGGTGCGGGACAAAAACCTTGTTCCAGCCGCTCGCGTATCTCATGCGCAGTGGGGCTCCCGACGCCCTTGACCTGATGGTCTCCACGAGCTACGGTTATCTCGCTACGGATCTCCTCGTGAAACATCAGACCGGGCGTATGGTCGCATTGCGTGACGGAAAATATACTACTGTGTCAACGAATATCATCACAGAAGGGAAAAAACGCGTCGATGTGGATGAGTTGTACGACCAGGTGCATTACAGACCGAAGGTCGCACATCTCCTTGGCAAGCCGATGTTTCTCTACTAATTGTCTTTTCGCGCATCAGATTTGAGGCGGCGAAAAATGCTTGGTGCTGATCGGCTCGTTTTCGAGAGGGAATTCGGATCGGGCCAATCTACCAATATCGTCAAGCATGAATTCCAGACGGCTGGACACGCTCACCCACAGGAATTGACCATTCAGGAGGAGGTCTAGAGGTCGTGGTTGGATGCCGTAGGTGGCGTCCCGCAATAATTTTGCATTACGTCCCATCGAGAAAATTACCCGGTGATCTCGTTGTTCTCGCAGCGACGGAGGCCCTCGAGAACACCGATCGCCGTATTCTTTAGATTGTTGAACTCGGATTGTTTTTCTCCCCTATTTTCCGTTTATTTTGTCGAATCCCACGGGTTCAAAATAACTGCCTTCGCGCGTTCGATTGATGTCCACTCCTCTGATGCGGCAATATGTCCAGATGAAAGCGAAGTATCCCGATACGATCCTTCTCTTTCGATTGGGTGACTTCTACGAGACTTTCGAGGAAGACGCCAGGATTACGTCTCGCATCCTGGGAATTACGTTGACCAGGCGGAATAACGGAGCTGCAGGAGATATTCCGCTGGCAGGATTCCCTCACCACGCGGTTGAAACGTACATTCCCAAACTCCTCAAAGCGGGCTACCGCGTGGCAGTCTGCGAACAGCTCGAAGATCCCAAATTCGCAAAAGGACTCGTCAAGCGCGACGTCGTCGAAGTGGTTACACCGGGGGTTTCCTTTTCCGACAGTGTCCTCGATCAGAAACAGAATAATTATCTCCTCGCGATCGCCCTCCCTTCCGCAATCGCGACCGGCGCTGATTTAATCGGGATTGCATTTATCGATGTTTCTACCGGCGAGTTCAATGTAAGTGAGCTTCCCTTTAATCAGATCAAGGAGCAGCTCTCGGCACTTCAGCCGTCAGAAGTTCTCGTGCAGAAGAGAGACCGTGAAAGTGTCGAACTTCTGGTCAAGGAAGTATCAAAGGGAATATTGACCAAACTGGATGACTGGATATTCAATTTCGACTACGCATACGAACTCCTGATCAGCCATTTCAAGACTCAATCTCTCAAAGGATTTGGGATCGAAGAGTACCGGCTCGGGATTATTGCCGCAGGCGCGGTGATGAACTACCTGCAGGAGACGCAGAAGGCCAACATTCTTCACATCAGGAAAATCCATCCCTATAATACGGCAGATCACATCAATCTTGATCTTTCCACTAAACGTAATTTTGAGATTACAAGAACGATGGAAGGTAAGGAGGATGGAACATTGTTCTGGGTGCTTGACCGAACCCGGACGCCAATGGGAGCCAGACTTCTGAAGAAATGGATCAGCCAGCCGCTGAGAAAGGTCGAACCGATCCGGCAACGACTCCTTGCGGTACGCGAATTTACCTTCAATGAAACACTTCGGAATGAAATTGCGCGGACGCTCGGATACATCGGCGATCTTGAACGACTCATCTCCAAGATCTGCACGAACCGTGCGAATCCGCGGGAAGTGGTATCCCTGAAGGATATGTTAACCAATACCGAACGGCTCAAGGTCCTCCTCGAGGATCACCCTGATCTGAAAAGGTCAGAAGTAAAGAGCGCAACACTATCCCGCCTCGCAGAGCAATTGCAACCGCTCGGGAAACTGACGAACATCATTGCAGCGGCCCTTGAGGATGACCCGCCACTCGTCCTTTCAGAGGGAGGTGTTATCAGAAAAGGGTACAATCCTGAACTCGACTCTATCCGCAGTATCGCGTTGAATGGAAAGACATGGATCGCGAACCTGCAAAAATCCGAGCGCGACCGAACCGGGATCTCTTCCCTGAAAGTCGGCTTCAACAACGTGTTCGGTTATTACATTGAGATTACAAACGCTCATAAAGATAAAATCCCTCCTGAAAGATACATTCGCAAACAAACCCTCTCGAATGCGGAACGCTACATCACTCCCGAGCTTAAAGAATATGAGGAGAAGATTCTCCATGCCGAGGAGAAAATTCTGTCGCTCGAAACAGAATTATTTAATAATCTACGGGTCACAATCGCCCAGCAGGCGGATGTTCTGCAATCGAACGCACGGCTCATTGCAATGCTCGACTGTTTTCAATCCCTTGCTGCAGTTGCGATTGAGAACCGTTATGTGGAGCCGGTCATAAACGATGACGACTCGATCAGGATAAGCCAGGGAAGGCACCCCGTGATTGAGAAACTCCTGCCCCCGGGTGAATCTTATACCGCCAACGATGTTACGCTTGACGGCAAAGAGAATCAAATCCTCATTATCACCGGGCCGAACATGAGCGGGAAATCCAGTTACCTCCGGCAGTCGGGGTTAATTGTTCTTCTGGCGCAGATGGGGAGCTTTGTCCCTGCTGCCGAGGCTCAGATCGGAATCGTCGATCGGATTTTTACCCGTGTTGGAGCCAGCGATAATATTGCCGCCGGCGAGAGCACGTTTCTCGTGGAGATGCAGGAAGCCGCAAATATCGTGAATACCGCGACACCGCGAAGCCTGGTGCTGTTGGATGAAGTGGGACGAGGGACAAGTACGTTCGATGGCATCAGCATTGCGTGGGCATTGACGGAATATCTGCATGATAGGATCGGCGCGAAGACACTTTTTGCGACACATTATCACGAGTTGAATGAGCTCGCCGACCTTTTCCCCCGTATTAAGAATCTGAAGGTAGATGTGAAAGAATACGGCGACAAAGTCATTTTCCTTCACAAAGTCACACCTGGGTTTGCCGATCATTCGTATGGTATTCAGGTTGCGCAAATGGCAGGATTGCCCGATGAAGTGACGGAGCGTGCCAAAGGTATTCTGAAAAATCTGGAAGGATCGGATCTCAATGTCCACGGCGGAGAAGGTTCCGGTAACGGTGATACGAGTGCCCGTAAGATCAAAGGAAGAATTGCGCCGGCGGAAAAGCAGCTGACATTGTTCGAAATCAAGGATGACCCGCTGCGTGAGCAACTCAGAAATCTCGAGCTTGATAAAATGACCCCACTGGAAGCACTTCAGAAACTTGCTGAGATGAAAATGCGGGCCGGCTCGTAACTGGTCGACCGTCAAAGTTCAGGCAGAATTGAAACGCCCGTCACAGCACTAAATTACTGACACTGCCCCCAACCCCGAATCGTAAGAGGAAGCTATGCACGTAACCGACATCCAAACACTCTGCAGATTTAACGCATGGGCTAACCATCGCATCATTGATGTCGTGAAAAGTGTTCCAGTCGATGATTACCGTCGGGATCTTGGCTCAAGCTACGGTGGAATCCACGGCACGATGGTCCACATCATGTCGGCAGAAGAAATCTGGTTGAAGCGTTGGAACAGTGAACGAATGACCAGCCTCCACAATCCGGATGAATTTACGGGATTGGATGAGCTCGTGAAATACTGGACCATCGTTGAGTCTTTAATCACGGCATTTTCTGAGGCTTTAACCGACGAGAAGGAAATCAACAGGGTCATTCATTACAGGGATCTGAAAGGTAACGAATACTCCCAGCAACTGGATCAACTGATACAACATCTTGTCAATCACTCAAGCTATCACAGGGGACAAGTTGTTACGATGTTGCGACAGTTGAACATTAAGCCGGTAGGAACAGATATGATAAATTATTTTCGACAGCTGAATCTTCAACCACGATAGCGCCATGCCCACATATCAGAGTATCCTCTTCGATGTCAAAGACAGTATACTGACGATTACACTCAACCGGCCGGATGTATATAACGCCTTCAACGAGCAGATGAAAATCGAATTGTTTCAGGCTCTTAAGGAAGCCGAAAAAGATGAATCGGTGCGATGCGTTGTAATCCGAGGCTCGGGAGAGAAGGCATTCTGTTCCGGACAAGATCTCAAGGAGCATGCTGGGTCTAAGCGCTCGCTCAAAGATTCCCTTGAGAAATCCTACAACCCGATCATCCGAAAAATAAGAAGCCTCGAAAAACCGGTCATAGGTATGATCAACGGTGTCGCAGCGGGAGCCGGTTGCAGTCTTGCCCTGGCGTGCGATTTGAGAATAATGTCGAGCACGGCTAAACTGATCGAGGTTTTTATCAGGATCGGTCTTGTTCCTGATACCGGTTCACACTGGTTCTTGTCCCGACTTGTGGGGATTGCACGGGCATTTGAATTTGCCGCCACAGGGCGCGACATCGAAGCGGAGGAGGCAGAACGCGTTGGCCTTGTTAATAAAGTGGTTTCTCCTATGCAGCTTGAACAGGAAACCCTGGAAATGGCAAGAAAACTCGCGGCAGGTCCAACAAAAGCCATTGGTTTGATCAAGCGTGGGCTTAACAAAGCGCTTTCGTCCGACCTTGACACAATTCTCGATTATGAAGCCATTCTACAGGATATTGCCTCGTCAACCGAGGATTACAAAGAAGGCATTGGGGCGTTTCTGGAAAAACGCCAGGCCCATTTCCGCGGCAGATGACAATCGGTCAGTAACGGCGCCGCATTTCGTATTTGATTGATTTTCTGGCCAATTTTGCATAAGTTGCGAGAGAGCAGGAATAAGGCTCTCAGTCATTAAATTAATAAAAATCAATATGCATCAACTGTTCTTCTGAGGGAGTAAAATCTATGCCAGGTAACCCTTCAAAACTTTCACCCCGCGAACGCGACCAGAGGACGGCCGAGAAGTTATCGAGAAATGAATCGATCGAAAGTTTCGATGATATGAGCGATGAGTATTACGACCACCTCACGAATCTCATGCTTCAACAGGCCGATTCAGAGCTTGCAGGCGGTTTCGGCTACGTCCCGTGGATCATGAAGGCCCCCACGACTGAAGAAATGCTTGTCGTTTCCGGCATAGTCCGGGACGAAGTACGGCATGCCCGGGCTATGTATCGGCTCCTGGAAGATATTCAATTCGGCGTTGACGACTGGGTCGAAAAAATGGATTTTTCGTTCCGTGTCGGTGATGCCATGGATCTTGGGGATAAGCGCGCCTCCGGCGACAAACGGGTGAACATCTTCTACTACCCCATTGATTCATGGGCTGATTTCGTTATGTTCAATTTCTTGATGGACCGGGGTGCCGGTCACCAATTGGAAGACGTCAAAACATCTTCATTCGGACCCTGGAGAAGAGAAATTGACAGAATCTTCAAAGAAGAGAAAACTCATATCGCACACGGGGACTTTTGGGT
>JAWOMQ010000079.1:0-6163 GCA_033852415.1 Bacteroidota bacterium | reverse complement strand
TGATGACGGGAGACCCGTCCGAAGTTAAAACCATGTCGCGCGCGACGGCAAGTGAATTGAAAGCTGCCGTATAGTAGCTATTCCACACTTGATTGCCGCTCTGGTCGTACTTGAGAGCGGTATAGTACATCGATGAATTCGCGTATTCACTTTGACCGGCGACATAGACGCTTCCCTCCTGATCTGTCGAGACTGCACTGACTCCATCACCGCTGGTCCCCGGGCCATCGTACCGTACAGGCCACGATTCAAGAGGCGGGAAGAGATATTTTATCACAACAATATCAAACCCGCTCGACGGATCGTATGTGGTGCCGCAGGCAAAGACGTTCCCGTTTGAATCGACAGTCACGGTGCCTGCAAAATCATCCAGACTCGCGTTGCCATTATACGACCGCAGCCATTGCAGTCCACCACTGGGAGAATATTTAATGGTCACAATATTGTTACCCGTCCCCGAAGCAAGGCTTGTCCCGGTGACGTAAATGTTTCCCGCCCAGTCAGATGCCAGGGCGGTCGCTTCATCAATGCCGTGATTCAGATCGTCATATTCGCTTTTCCAGAGCAAAGACCCATCGGTATTATACTTCAAAGTCAAAAAGTCGAAGCTCGATATCGTATGATATGTCATCCCGGCAATCACAGGATTATTGTTTGGATCGATAATCATGGACGTCGGTTCCTGGTCGCCTTGTTCTACGCCAGTATAGCGTGCCGTCCATTCGAGGGTTCCATCTGTTGTATATTTCAAAAGCACGACATTCGAAGAAGTCTGGCCGCCATAGCTCTTCCCTGCCACATAAATTGTGTCATGAGCATCTATTGCGATAACCTTTCCGTAATCAGCGCCCGAACCGGGGCCATTATAGTACCTGATCCACTGCTGCCCACCGCTCTGGTCATACTTTATGGTGATGATATCGTACGAGGTGTTCCACCGTACTGTATATCCGGTCACGTAGATATTTTGTTCCTTGTCAAGGGCAATCGATGCGGGCACGTCGTCATGATTGAAGAAATTGTTGTATCGGGCTGTCCACTCCAAACTGCCGGCGGGTGAATATTCGATTGTGACGATATCCTCCATGGTTGTCGCACTGTAACTCTCGCCAGTAATGATGATATCTCCATTTCCATCAGAGACCAATGCCACAGGTTCATCGTCGGTGCTGTCAGGACCATTGTACAACTGCGTCCATTCGAGCACACCGTCAGAGGAAATTTTTGCCGTCAGAATATCGAGATCACCCCTCGTACTCCGGGTTGAACCGGTAACAAATATGTTCTGCACGCTGTCGAGCGTCAATCCGATCGCAGAGCAATCGCTGAGGTCGGGTATGCTAAGAGCCCAAAGTCGATTGAGGCTCGAATTAAATTTCACGAGGTTCATCGCTTGACCGCTCGACCCAAAAACATACACATTTCCGTGAGGATCATTGACCATTCCGCCAACCTGATCGGACATTGAACCCAGATCGAGTACCGCTGTCACTTCCCCCTGTTGATAGAGCGAGTACTTGATGACCTGAATATCAAAACTGTTGCCAATAATGGCGCCGCAAATGAATACGTCATCGTTGCGATCAGGGACGATCGCTACCGGAAACGCGTCGTTGCTGTTTGGGACGAACCGGTCGGCGAGAATCTCTTTTCCTGTGGAATCATACTCAACAGTAAGAAATGCGAATGCAGACGACGCGTCGAACCGCGAATAGCCAGTAACATAGATGCGGTGCTCGGTTGATACGGCAACTCCCACAGCGTAATCATCCCCGTGGCTCGGGTTGTCATAGAGGGATTCCCAGAGGATCGTACCGGTGGAATGATCAACCATAACCGTGAGATAATTGATTGACCCGGATGACTGGACAATCCCGGTCACGCAAATCCCATCAGAACCAAACATGCTGATCCCGGTTGGTCTTTTCGTTCCACTATTCGCGCCCGCGTATGTCGAGCTCCAGCGTTGCTCCCCCTGCGGTGTATACTGGATAAGAAGAAACGTCGTCGGAGAATTCAACGCGCCAGTATAGCCGGTGACGGTGACAAATCCGCTATCGTCACATACAATGCCAATGCTATAGTCCTGGATCGGCGTCGCGTATGAGTTTTGCCATTCTTCATAGCCTCCGGAATCATACTCTGCTGTGATGATATCTTCTCCTGTTGAGGCCCCGATCGTTGAGCCGGTCATGCAAACTGCACCGTTCTTGCCAATTGAAAGACCTGCCGGGTAATCGGCAGCGTGAGCGGAGCCGTCATAGTACTTCCTCCACCGTTCATCGCCGGAAGGAGAGTAAGAAATCAGCACGATGTCAAAATCCGACCCGAGCCGGTAGGTATATCCAAGCACATAGGAGTTTCCATCGCGGTCCACCTTCACATCCGTACCAACGTCAGTACTGTCACCATCTCCCTGAAAACCCCTGACCCATTGTGTGCCGCCGGACGAATCAAATTTGACAGTCACCATATCTACTCCAGAACCCTGATTCAGAGTGTATCCGGTTATGAACACATTTCCGGCCAGGTCAACAGTGATCGCAAATGCCTCGGAATAGCCATGCGACGGGTTTGAATAGCGGGCATCCCACTTAAAATTGCCCCTCGCATTGTACTTGGCCACCACAATATTCCCATCGCTGTATGTCTGGTCACTCACACCAGCAACGTATACATTCCCCGCACTGTCGGCGCAAATTGCATTCGGATAATCGGATGAGGGAACCAGGCCTGAAGCAAATTGCCGAGCCCAGAGCACCTTCGCAGTCTCGCTCGCAGCGGTCGAAATTTGTATGCCCCGAGAAACATCGATTGAAGCATTTTTCCCTGGCATCATTCGAAGATCTCGAAGAGAAGATGAATCGCGACGCTCGGCGACGTCATACACTTTTGGGGTACCGAGATATTGCAAACGGAATGGAATTGCAGAATGCTTGTAGCGTTTCTGGAAAGAAACGGTGTCACCCAAACGGGAGGTTCCCTGTGCGATGGAAACCGCACAGAGGGTCCATGCGAGCCAACGTATGATTTTCACCAACGGAATTCGCACTTTCGTCCTCATTTTTTCGTTGATCGGCGGCGCGCTAAACCTGTGTTGATCCCGGTAAATATTCCTCTACATATACATTATACCAAAATCTGACGCTATATGTTCCGGTCGAAAACGGATTATGATGTTCTCCCGAACCGCTTATCGAGCTCATCAAGGGAAATTTTGATGCTTACGGGCCTTCCGTGGGGGCACACATAGGGTATTTTTGTCGCGAAGAGCTGATCAAGAAGTCCTTCAATCTCCTCCAGATTGAGCGGATCTCCCGCTTTTACGGCGGCCCGGCACGAGTAGGATTTCGCAAGTCTTTCGCGTGGCTCGAGGACAACCGAGTTCTCGTCCTCCTTGTAAAGATCCAGGATTTCCTGCAAAATTGTTTTCTCCTGGCCCGGCTTCACATCAATCGGTACTCCGTCCAGAATAACAGTCGTTTTTCCAAAAATTTTGATCGAAAAACCGAGGTCACAAAGAAAAGGTTTCAGTTCCTCCACAAGTGCCACATCGGCCGCAGATAATTCATTTACGATCGGAAACAGTAATTGTTGGATGACACCTGAATGTTTTTCAAACTGAGCCACAGCTTGTTCGTAAATCACCCGCTCGTGTGCGGCATGCTGATCAACAAGCAATAAACCATTATCAATGGGGAGAACGATATACTTCGAGTGTAATTGCATTATCCTCAACCTGGAGTCACGGGGTTCGGTGACCCGGGTTCTATCGATCCCTCCGTCCACGGGGGCAATGGGTTTAACCTCGGGACTGAGATCAGTGTGGGAAGACAGGGCATCCGAGCCTCCCGTTGGCTGCGACGACTCGCGACTGGATGGTGCGGCTTCCGGTCTCAGGAGATCCCGCCAGTTTCCCACTTTCATCATCGTGCTGACGGCGGGAGCCGGCGAGCTGAATCTGGTCGCCTCCAATGCCGGCGTTTCACTTTCTACTCCCATGACAGGAAGCAGATCATGCTTCGCCAGTGCAGATCGGACAGCATGCAGCACAAAACGGTACACAGCTGATTCATCTTCAAATTTTACTTCCATTTTTGAAGGATGCACGTTGACATCCACTTTTTTGGGATCGATTTCAAGAAAGATGGCAAAAAACGGAAAGCTCCCCTTTTCGAGAAGGTGTTCATATCCTTTCAGAACTGCGTGGGAAATGCTTTTGTTGAGTATAAAACGCCGGTTCAGAAAAATATACTGCTCGACTCTTGTCTTCCGTGAAAAATCGGGCTTACCGATATAGCCGGTAACCCGGAGATAGGGATTCTCCTCGCTCACGGGTATAATTGCTTGAGATAATTTCTCCCCGAACATGAGGGCAAGCCGATCCCGGACTTTACCCGGGTGGAGAGAGAATATTTTCTCATCATCGCTGATAAATGTGAGGGCGACTTCGGGATAAGCGATAGCCACGCGCTGAACGACATTGAGGCAATGATGAAACTCTGTCGAAGGGCTCTTGAGAAAATTCCGGCGGCCCGGGGTATTGAAAAAGAGGTTCTTCACCTGCACTGAAGTTCCCACTGCTGAATTGTCCTCTGAGATTTCCGAAACACGATCGCCGCTCGCAGTAACTCTTGTGCCGATGAGATCACCATTCTGCCGTGTCTTCATTTCGACCTGTGCTACCGCCGCAATCGAGGACAAAGCCTCCCCTCTGAAGCCAAATGTTCGGATATTCTCAAGGTCCTCATATGCAGCGATTTTACTGGTTGAGTGGCGAGAAAAAGCGAGTTGTGCATCTGCTGCGGAAATGCCGTCCCCATCGTCGATCACCTGAATCAAGGCCGATCCCGCTTGCTTGAGGACAACTGTAATTGAGGTCGCATGCGCGTCAAGTGAGTTTTCAAGCAATTCCTTGACGACCGAAGCGGGACGTTGTACGACTTCACCTGCGGCAATCTTACTCGCAAGATGTTCAGGGAGGACTTTTATTTTATGTACCATAATCCGAAAATCAATTATTCGCGGCAGCACCAATGCCAGGTAAGTCTGTCAGCACCAGTCTGCCGCTCGATAAATGTACACCGGTGAAGGGATCGTTCGTTACAAGCAGATTCCCATCCAGGTCTGCGTAATCAGCCAGGGGCCCCAGCTGGGCTGCAGCCGAAATCCCGACCGAGCTCTCCACCATGCACCCCAGCATCACCTTCATGGCAAGCCTCTTCGCACCATCAATCATCTTCCTCGCCTCAGCGAGACCGCCGCATTTCATCAGTTTGATATTTATTCCGTCAAAGGCGTCCTTCAAGGCAACGATATCGGAGCTTAATCTCACACTCTCATCTGCAAGCAAAGGGATGTGAACCCGCTCACGGACCCATGCGATCTCCTTTGACAAATGTGCGGGCATCGGTTGTTCCACAAGCTCAACACCTTCTGACTCAAGCCAGTTGATCTTCTCAAGTGCCTGCTCCTTCACGGTCCATGCTTCGTTCGCGTCGACGCGGATTTTCTTCCCTGTCACCTGACGAATAGTGCGGATAATCTCCTCATCGTCTTTTCCTCCCAATTTGACTTTCAGAACGCCAAATTCGGAGGCCTCGTTGACCTTTTGCGCAATGATTTCGGGAGAATCGATACCTATGGTCATCGACGTTTCCGGAATCCTCTTTTTATCGAGCCCCCAGCACCTCCAGAGAGGGGCACCTTTGCTTTTCCCCAGCCAATCATGAAGTGCGATATCGACGGCTGCCTTCGCGGCGAAGCTGCCACCAGGGAGTTTCTGTATAAACTTCCCGATATCTTCGAACTCAAAGGGGGCGTCGAATCTGTCAAGATGAAGATCCGAGAGAAACGCAATCACCGATGCGGGCGTCTCGCCGTACCTCGTAGAGGGGGACGCTTCTCCGAATCCGACGATCTGATCTTTCTCGATCATAACGATAACCACGGGAACCGTGTCCCGGGAGCCTCGCGCGATTGTGAAACGGTGACGAAGCCTGAGATCGGTTTGTTCGAATCGAAGTCTCATCTAACTCTTATCGAAGAGCGCATCGACAAAGAGTTTACGGTCAAAGGGCTGCAAATCGTCTATCTTCTCACCGACACCAATGTATTTCACCGGAAGTTTCAACTCACTTGCTATCGCTATAACGACACCGCC
>JAWOMQ010000218.1:0-7982 GCA_033852415.1 Bacteroidota bacterium | reverse complement strand
ATTCCGGAACACAAGGATGAGGTTGGAAGTGAGGCATACGAGGAATTCGGGATAATCCAGCGCGCAATCCACGCCATAAAGAAGGACGTTCCCGAGCTCTTCGTTATCACCGACGTTTGCCTCTGTGAGTATACATCCCACGGTCATTGCGGCATCGTGCGGGGCAATGAGATCGTCAATGATGAATCGGTCGAGCTGCTCGCCCGGGAAGCGCTGTCCCACGTCCGTGCCGGTGCCGATATGGTGGCACCATCCGACATGTTTGACGGGCGCGTCGGAGCCATTCGCAGGATTCTGGATGAGAACAATTTCCTGAATACTCCGATCATGTCATACGCCGCCAAGTACGCATCCGGTTTCTATGGACCGTTCAGGGAAGCGGCGGAGAGCACGCCCAAATTCGGCGATCGTCGTTCACACCAGATGGATCCTGCAAATTCAGATGAGGCACTTCGTGAAGTCGAGACCGACATCGAAGAAGGTGCCGACATCGTGATGGTGAAACCGGCAATGCCGTATCTCGATATCATCCGAAGGGTCAAGGACACATTCCACCTGCCGACTGCGGCATACAATGTGAGCGGCGAATATTCCATGGTCAAGGCAGCTGCGCAGCTTGGCTGGATCGATGAGCAGAGGGTTATGCTCGAGATGTTGATCGGGATAAAACGCGCAGGGGCGGATATCATTCTGACCTATTTCGCAAAGGACGCGGCTAAACTGCTGTAGCCACTATTGCCGTAATTTTCTTCCCGCAACCGGCGCGTTCGTCCGGCGGCATTCCAATTTTTTGCAGCCAAAAACCTCTCATCAGGAATGATTACAAAAAAATCAGAACACCTTTTCGAAAAAGCAAAAAAGGTCATCCCGGGCGGAGTGAATTCACCCGTCCGGGCCTTCAAATCTGTTCATCTTTCTCCCCGTATTATCGGTCGCGCGAAGGGGGCTTATATCTGGGACATCGATGGGAATCGATACATCGACTACGTCGGCTCCTGGGGACCCATGCTCTTCGGCCATGCGCATCCAAGGATCGTCAGCGCGGTGCAGCGCGCCGCAAGAAAGGGAACCAGTTTTGGCGCTCCAACAGAGATGGAAGAGCGAATGGCTTTCCTCATCTGCAAAATGATTCCCTCCATTGAGATGGTGAGAATGGTGAACTCCGGCACCGAGGCGACGATGAGTGCGATACGCGTGGCGCGGGCATTCACGGGCAAAGACAAGATTGTCAAGTTCGAGGGCTGCTATCACGGACACGCTGATTCATTCCTGATCAAAGCCGGTTCCGGTGCGATGACCTTCGGCATTCCGGACAGTCCGGGAGTTCCAAAGGCACTCGGCGCTGATACCCTGACTGCAGGGTTCAATGACATTGAATCCGTCAGGAAACTCTTCAGAGACCACTCCGGTCAGGTCGCAGCCGTCATCGTCGAACCGGTCGTGGGAAATATGGGATGCGTTCCGCCACAAGAAAACTTCCTGAAGAGTCTGCGTGAGCTCTGTACCCGCGAAAAGGCAGTGTTCATTCTTGATGAGGTCATGACAGGTTTCCGTGTAGCGCCCGGCGGTGCGCAACAATTGTTCAATATCAGACCTGACATGACTACGCTCGGAAAGATTATCGGAGGCGGATTACCGGTCGGCGCTTATGGTGGAAAGAAAGAAATCATGAGCCTCGTTGCACCGAGCGGTCCGGTGTATCAGGCAGGAACACTCTCCGGCAATCCCTTGGCCATGGCGGCGGGATTCGAGATGTTGTGCATGATTAATGAAAACAGAACGCTTTACCGTACTCTGGAACGACATTCAAAAGCGTTGGAAGAGGGTATGCTGGAGAATTTGAGAAAACTTGGGATGCACTATACATTTAACCGGGTGGGTTCAATGTTTACCTTGTTTTTTGCAGATGAGGATGTAATTGATTATCGCTCCGCGTGCAGATCAGATACCAGGAAGTTCGCGGCATATTTCAAAGAAATGCTCCGTCAGAAAATATATCTACCCCCCTCTCAATTCGAAGCGGCGTTCGTCTCGCTGGCCCATACCGAAAACGACATCGCCACGACAATAAAAGCGAATCTCCGTTCACTGAAGACCCTTCTTTCCCGCTGAATATCGGAACTGCACAAAAAAAGCGCCATCCCGCAAGGGATGGCGCTTGATATTTCCGAACAGCGCTTTTCTAACCGATGGTGCCTGAAATCTGGACCGGAGGAGAATCTCCATTTGGCCCGGTCACTTTGAAGATGACCGTCACCGGGATCCGTGAGGTGACACCATTTATTGTCTGGTCAACCACCTGGAACTTAAATTCTGTGTTTTTCGGACCAGGGAATAGGACGTCATCCAGCGTCACGTCAACGTCTCCGGTAACAACCAGGTTCACCTGTGAATTCGGTGGAGGCGTATATTGCAGCGCGACCGATATATGCGTGCCTTTGGCGAGCGGATTGCCGTTCTCGTCTGAGACAACATATGATATGTCTCCTGATGACCCTCCCGCATTGACGTGGAATGAATCCGGAGAGACGTTGGTGACAAAGGATCGACCCGACCAGAGCAAGAGCGTCGAGAGTTTGACAGTCACGCCACCACTCCCGATCGTCCAGCCAGTCACCCGGCAATAGCCCTTACCAAACACCGGATCAACTGGTAAAGGATTGCCGCTGTACAAATTGACGGTTGCGTGACCACCCGCGTCGGTAAAGCCGGACGCGTCGATTACTCCACCTGACGTGCTGAAATAGACGGCCGTACCAGCCCTCACGGGGTTACTAAAAGTGTCCCCCACTTGAACCGTGATGGGATCGACAAGATTGAAGACATCCCATGCCTGCGCAAAATTACTCCTACCGACCGGCGGCCCGATATCGAAATGCGCCTGATCGGGGAGACCAGCGTTTACGGTGATGATTACGGGCGTCGACATGATAACCACGCCGTCGGAATTACGAGTCAGTGTAGCAACAAACTGTAACACACCCGATACGGTTCCGCTGTTCACCGTCGTTGCAACCCGTCCGGAAGAATTCGTGATCGCACTCGACGGAGAGACATACGCACCGCCGGAGACAGGAGCTCCGATGATTGAGAAGTTAACGGTGTCCCGGTGGTCGAAATCAATCGGGAACCCAAGCGAGTCACGGACTTCCCACGTCAGGATCGTCGCCTCGACACCACCGACTCCATACACCGAGATTTCGTTCGTGGTCATTCCGATAAAGGCAATTGAATGCGCACTACCCGTTGCAGATGAGTCCCGGACGCCGGTTGTTGTGTCGCGGTCAAGGAACAAATCCTGGGTAAAGGTTTGTCCCGCGTTAACCGTAAAGCCAATGCTTGTCCCTCTGTAGCCGCTCTTTGCGACAAGCAGAGTCCCTGAAATTGATGTCAGACCCGACAGATCAATCGTGAAAGAAAATGATCCATCGGTGGCACTTGCCATGCTGTCGGTCTTAATAGAAGACATCAATGTGACCTCGGCGCCGGTGAGCGGAAGATTCGACTGCTTATCGAATATTCGCCCCATAACTTGAGCAACCGTCGATCGCACGTCGACCTGCATGAGAACATTGCCCAGGTTGGTCGTCTGCCCTTTATGTACCGTTATTGAAATTTGTCTGGTCTTGTAACCGGTTTTGTACGCTGTGACCATGACCGGCAGCGAATCGCGATCCACAAGATCGGCCGTCAACTGGAAGACACCATCCGTCACAGTAGTCATAGAATCGACAAAACCGGGAAGGGTCAGGAGGACGCTGGTACCGCGCAATGGATACAGCGTGGCGCTGTCCCGCACCGTGCCCATGACGACTGCAGAGGTTGATAAATCGACCTTCATTAGAACGGTAATGCTGGTGTCGCCGGTGACAATGAAGTTCTGGACATTGAGAACATAGCCGAATTTTTTGACCGAAAGGACGCCCAGCTGTGCCTGGCCGCTGCTCAGGTCGACCACGAAGTGGAAGGTGCCATCGATTCCTGTCATCAACGAGTCGGTCCTGCCACCGGCCGAAAGATAGACGGTTGCGTTTTGGACCGGGGACGTTGTTGCCAGGTCGCGAACTGAACCTGTAATGTTCGCATTTCCGGGTTGGACCGGCCCCACCCCCGCCGTTGGAGGCAAATCTTTACAATTCCAAATGCCAAGCATGAAGCAGAAGGCAATCAAGAGAGAAAGTTGTTTAGCGTTCATAAATATCATTCCTTGGAATAAAAGACATGTTCACCTTTGCACGTGCGAGGGTTAGTTATTTTCAAAATCTTTTCTGTGCTCTTTCTTCTTTTGCTCGATCAAACCCGATTGCGTCGTCTTGTGAATAAACCGGGCCCTGATCGGGTCGACAAGTTCCGCTTTAAGCAGGATGATGAGTTCCTGTCTCTGCTTCAGTGTTTCGTCGGATCCGAAGATATATCGCATCCCAAAGAACCACCATGGGAGGTCTTTCAATACCGGCACGCCCGATCTGGTATTCTGATCTGTCGTTGAATAGAGACCTCCGATAACTGTCTCTTCTCCATCGTACAATAATGCGTGCGTCGTTACGGTCTGGCGGTTAATGATGGGTCCTGCCTCAACGTCGCTTTGTTCGATATTGAGTTTCAGGTAAATGAAATCGGTATCATTCTGCGTATAAATTGTCGGGGTAACGTCGATAATTGTTCCGGTCTCGATCCTCTGGTTAATGGTATTACCGGCAATATCTCTTTCCGTAATAAAAAAGTCCTTTCCGACGACGATTTTACCATTTTTTCCATCGCGGACGGTAACTTCAGGGCTGGTGATGACTTCACCGAGGCTGTTGGTCCCAAAGAATTTGATCAGAGCGTCGATATTTGCGAACGTAAACTCCGGCGGAGATTTCAACAAGCCGATGGCCGTGTTCAACGACGGATTACTCTGGCCGCTGGCGCCTCCTGCCGTGGGGGGAACAGGAGATGTCGTATCGCCCCGCCCCATGTTCGCGCTGTTGTAGAATGTCATGTTTGGCTCTTTTGTTTTCGCGCGGAAGAAGTTCCAGCTTATGCCGTAATCCTGGAGTTTATTGAGGTTCGTGTTGAAGAATACGGCTGAGATCTTCACATCGCGGCTCTGCAATGTCGGAGGTGGTTCAGTGGGCATGCCGGGAGCAGAGGTCGCCTGCGTTAGCGAGGCGGCACCCACGCTTGTGACGCGAATAAACTCCGGCTCCTCAACCGTCGTGAGCCCCATGTTTCTGCAGATCATATCAAGGGCATCACGCCAATGCTGGTTAACAATGTACACGCCTATCGGCGCATTGCGCTTTTCTTTTTCAACCTCGATATCGATGATCAGCTTACCGGCGTATTGCTTGCTGAGGCCGCTGAGCACTGTGATCGCCTGATCCAGCCGCATTGTCGAATCGAGGGACACAATCTCCTGAGGATTGACGTACCCCTTTGTACGGAGGCGCGTTTCCCTGGATTGTGCTGACAGGATAGTCAGAGAGGCAAATGTTACCGCAACCAAAAAAAGAAAGTATTTAGTCATGGACGCTCCATTGAGTTAGTACTATTTAAGAGTTTGGCCCTGCCGGATCTTGAGTTCAAATCGCTCAGCTACTCCGCCACGATTCAGGAGACATTCGATTTTCCCTTCGTTCGGGTAGAGCTTCGTTACGTACCCGAGGTAGACTCTGTCTCCTTCCTCAAGAATCCGGGATTTTTGATTCTGATCGGTGATATACGCTTTACCATTTGCAACGGCTTTCAGGTCAGACCGTTCAATTTCAATTTCGCCCGGAGCCGGCGGCGGAACTTGTTGCGTGATCAACGGATAGAATGGATTCGATGTCAACGCCACCGGAACGGGATTTTGTATATTTGGAGCATTGTTGAGCTCAGGAATCGTCGAGAAATAGGACTGCAATTCAATATCAAACAGAACCAATTCCTTAAACTCTTTGGTATCGGGCGAAACCGTTTCATACCCCCGTAGAGAGAGATTTGAAAGCTTCATCAACCGTCTGCCGTTTTCAGCCAGCCATATGAATTTGTAGAGATTCCCAAATGGTGCCTCCCCTTTGATTGTATAGACGTTATAGCCGTACCGGCCGAAATCCCGCGGTCCGACGTAGGTCATATCCATTTTGATTTCGCCGCTGACATCAATGGTCCGGTTCAGATATCCATAAGTTTCGCCGGTAATATCCTTTGGAGGGATATCCTTGTTGCGGGTATCCCACCGTTTCTTCATGTCGGCCAACTGGGCGGCAGTCTGGTTGTATTGATTCGCCAGGTCAGGGGTATTCTGCAGCTCGACCTGAATCCGTTTGATCTCCTCCTCAATGACGTTCAGTTTTTTCGGAAGTGAGAACATTGTGAGGTAAATCCCGGCTGCAAGGATCACCACCAGTACACTTCCCAACACTATCGTATTTCTGACAATGTATGACACAATATTCTCCGTTATTGTTTATACATTCATTTTCCCAAGTTAATGCACCGCAGGATTTGCCACAGGTTCAGGTGCTTCCGTCTTATCCGGCTGAGGAGGAACAGAAATCACGAACGAGTAAACCGGCTGCGTCTTTTCCCGGATTTCCTTCACCTCAACTTTTGTGAGCGTGGCATTATCAAAGAGCGCGGCAATGCGCGGAATCCGCGCGCGGTACAATGTGTAACCCTGGATGCTCATGGCACCACCTCCAAGCGAACGGACTTCGGTAATCCAGATGGCTCCGAGATCTTCCACACCCTTCGTCAGCTGGAGCAACATCTTGTTCCAACGATCGCTGCCTGGAACCAGGGAGTCGTACACGGCCAGCGCGGTGTTATACCGTTTGATCTGGTCGTTCAGCCCCGCAATTGCCGTCTTCAGGCGTTCGTTTTCTTCAAGCTTATCCCTGAGCTGGTTGAGGACATGCTGTTTTGAAGACACCTCGTTATGGATGCCCGCGTACCGGGTTGTAAAATAAAATGAGAAGAAAAATACGAGCAGCAGGAGGAGATATCCATGCCACCCAAGCTTGAATGTCCGCTGCTGGTCTCTCACCGCCTCGGGTAAGAGGTTTGTCTGATAGAAGGCGGGATGGGAATCGTCTAGTACCTTCCACGCAGTCGCGATCGGGACGGCAAATTCCGGTATAAGTTCCTGCCGGTCGGCCGACAGCGCACTTGTGTCAAGGTAAGGTGTGCGTATGTACTGGACATCAACCTCGGGGAGCTGTTCACGGATAAATTTATCGAACTCGATCTTTTTGCTCTCACCTGCCAGCAAAATCTTGTCGATGCGGGCGATACCCATGTTGTCTTGTTCCAGCAGCAGACGGGCATAAACGGTGTTTTGAATATTCGGAGAATCAAATCCTTCCCCGAGGACGGGGGCAAAATGCAGAAATTCGGACCCCTTCATGAAAATGAGCCGCGTGAATTCCACCCCGATGTAAATAATGGTCGTGATTTCATCGGGAGAAAATCCGTAATTTGCGCGGGCTAAGTCGAGCAACGCAACATCGGAAACCTCGATAAGGGAAATCCGCGGCAGCCGGCTTCCGAGAAATGGTTTGATTTCGTCCAGGAGGCGGAGCATTGTTGTGCCATCTTCGCGCACGACGCTGACGAGGTTCTTGTCGGACGAATAGAAATAGTCAATCGCATCGAGCGCCGGCTGCACCGCACGGACGTTTCTGAGTTCATCCAGGATCCGCTGCTTAAGTTTTGTCCCTTTTAAGCCGTTATCGCTCTCCAGCATATGGTAGTAGATGCTCGGCTCGGATATCGCATAGCTGAGAACATATGACTTCGTCGGATACTTGGAGATGAGGCCCAGCAGCACACTATTATTGTCGGTGGCAACTTCGGACGTTGCTTCGCTCGTCGGGAGAGCGAACGCTTCGGCAGAATCTGAGAGCGATTCAAGTTCCACGGCTGTTTGCTGCCGTTCCTCGAGTTTTGTCACAAATGTCGCGGAGTTAAGTTCATCGATATGAACCTTACCCCGTCTGGTAGATAACCTGGCA
>JAWOMQ010000052.1:0-48130 GCA_033852415.1 Bacteroidota bacterium | reverse complement strand
GAGCAGCGTTGAGTCTGCATCTCTCGTCGCTTCGGGTTCAAAATGCGCCTTCACCTCTCGCGGTGGTTCGAACAACACGACCTTGCCATGCAGTTTCCCGGCGAAGGTGTTGAGCTCACTGTCAGATTCAGGGTTGAAATAGATAATTTCACCAGTGGCGTGCACTGAGGGAGACCACGCCTTTGGATATGAAATCAATGGAAAATCCTGTTCTGCAAGCACATTTGCCGAATACTTCTTCAGAGTCCATCCACGACCGAAGGGTCCCCACGATTCAGTATGGACGTTCTCGACTCCAAAAGACTGGAGTTCCTTCTCAACCCAGGCAGCCGCACGTGCAAAACCAGGAGAACCTGTAAGCCGGGGTCCATAGACATCCGAGATATAACTAAGGATTTCCATGACCCTCGAATGGTGGAAACCTTCATCCTGAATCTGTGCGATTGCACTGCTATCGTACTTCTCCTGCAAACCCTGTGTATATGCTGTGCTCAAACTCAGGGAAAGAAAAATCAGACCGACACAAAATCCTTTCATAATCACCTCACGAATTGTGATAGAGTCATGCAGTTACACATTATGATTTAGATACCTTCTTGTGCGAGCGTGTACGATAGTATTGAGATTGCGATTGCCCCTAATTCCAGCTCCCGTTCATTGACCTTGTCAAATGTATCGCTATCCGAATGGTGATAATCGAAGTACCGCTGCTCATCGACCCGCAGACCTATCATCGGGATTCCTTTTCTTGCCAGGGGTGAAATATCGGCGCCGCCTCCGCCTCGCACGATTCTGTCCGCATCCATCCCTTTAAACAGGAAATCCCAACGTGCAATCTTTTCAAAGACTTCTGAATCAGCCTGGACACCGAAACCCCTTGGGGTAAAGCCTCCGGCGTCGGTTTCGATTGCCGCGATCGGTTTTTCACCGGGGCGATCTTTTGCAGCATAAGCTTTTCCCCCCGCGAGGCCGTTTTCCTCATTCATGAACAGGACAGCACGGATTGTGCGTCTCGGCTTCAATGCCATTTCCTTGAGCAATCGGAGCGCTTCGATAGATTGTGCGCAACCCGCACCGTCATCGTGAGCCCCCTGCCCTTTGTCCCAACTATCCAGGTGACCACCGACTACGATCACCTCCTCCGGGTGCTCCGTGCCGACAAGTTCGCCGACCACATTTGCAGATTCTACGTCGGGCAATTGTTTACATGACAGCTTAAGACGGAGCATTACCTTTTCGCCTGACGCGAGCAAGCTATCGATGATATCGGCATCCCTCGTACTCACGGCTGCTGTGGGTATTTTCGTTACGGAATCGACATACTGCATGGCACCCGTATGCGGGACATAGTCGATGCGTGAGGACATCGAACGCACGATTGCAGCAACGCCACCCACCTTGGCTGCCTCAACAGCACCTCGTCCACGCTGGTCCACGGCTCCACCGTACGCTTCAAATGTATTAAACTTTGTCTGATCAAAGGGTCGATTAAAGAATACAATCTTCCCTTTCGCGCTATCGCCGAGAGCCCGCAACTGCTCAAAGGATTTCACTTCTATGACTTCACCTGTCACTCCACCCGGAGGAGTGGCGATGCTCCCTCCAAGCGCACAGATGTGCAATTTCCGATTGATTCCGCGTGGTCCGAGCAACCGCGCATCTTCGACCGGACCCCGCACCCAATGTGGAACCATGACCGGCTCAAGGTGAACATTTTGAAACCCCATCTCCCCCATGACCTTCCGACCCCACTCGACCGCTTTCGCAGCCTGAGGAGAACCCGACAAGCGGGCGCCAACTTTTGAGGTCAGCTCTTTCAGAACCTTATACGCTCCCATCCGTGTCAATCCGGATTTTAGTATGCCGTTGGCAGCAGCGGTGTACGATTCGATTGAAAGGGAATCCAATTTTTGTGAGGAGGCAGAAGTTATCGCAATACAAACCAACAAACACAACAAGGCTGTTGCCTTCATAATGTGCCCGACGTTACTAATATAGAGTAGTGATTTTTTTAGGGATCTTGGAGTCTGTGGCAACCCACAAATAAGGGATCAGAAATCGATTCGGTAGGAGAAATATACAAAATAATTCTGGAACGTCAACTCGGACCGTCCCGGTTCTTCCGTCGCTGGCGCCGCAACACAATTTACGAAGCTGTCGACCTCACGTTGACCAAGGACACTCCCCGGAGATCAGGTGTACCCAAACCTGTGCAACAATATGCTTACCGGCTCTTGCCCGGACCGTCAGGACTGCCTGATAGGAATACTTGTATTTTCTTTCTTGATCCACAGTTTCGCGAACGACGCCCTGATGTGTGACGTCGTCGCCTCGATGCTGTGGAATATGCTATCCTTTATCTCTTCCAGGGATTGCAGCATATCTCGCAAGAAATCCTTTGAGAAAATCTTTCCCCGAACTCCGGCCGAGGTATGATCCGGACACGGCGTCGTCTGAATCCCATTGAGCAACGCATCATCATCCTCATCATCTCCTTCAACGTGGATTTTGAGGGAAACCGTTTTCCCCTTCCTGATGATCTCAAGAGATGATTCATGGTTCTTGGCATCCGACAAGCCATCCCTCAGCCCCTCGATATCGCGCACCGATTCATCGTTTACCTTTATCAGGACATCGCCAGCTTTCACCCCCGCTTTATCCGCCTCGCTGCCCGCGCGCACTTCAACAACGAGCAACCCACGGTGAGAAGGAACTTCAAAATAGTCGGCAAGCTGTTTCGAAATTTCCTCAACATTCATCCCTTCGATATCCTCCTGCATAAATGACCTGAACCGAAAATGCATGGGAGGAATTTTCGGGACTCGGGGCGGAGTAAAATTGAACGAATACTCACTCCTGCGCCGCTCTTTTGGGAGAGTCGCCGTCAAAGTTTTGTGATCACCTTTACGAAGCACTTCGATCTTAATGTCGGTTGCCGCTTTGACTTTCCGTACGGCGTTCGTCAGATCGCCACTATCATCAATCTGCCGGTCGCCAAATTTAACGATGACATCGCCTTCCTCAATTCCGGCCTCGTCAGCGGGACTCTCTTCGACGACATCTGTGACGTAGGCTCCAGATGAAACGGAAAGATTTTTGTCTTTTGCGAGTCGGGGTGTTACATCCTGAATCATGACCCCGAGACGACCGTGGCCAAGTGCCTCACTCAGGTTCATTAATTCCACCGCTCGTTGCCCGTATGAGTAATTCACAAAACACAACGCGCATGAAACGACAAGAAAAAGCGCCAAAAACCTGTGCACTGCCATACGATCTCCTTTTGAAAAAATTGTGAAATTGGTCCCCGCGAACTACCTATTTAGACTATCTACCGTTCAATTTGGTTGACAACGGCCAGATATTGGGTAGGCAGACTATATCAATTTCAACAGGTTTGAGGCCTTTTCGCCGCCAACAAAATATTCATGAACTATCCTCAATCCCTCCCGTTGCCCGGGCCAGACCAGCCTTCTCCTGGCTTCTGTGAATTCAAGCCACCGATATTCAGCGTGCTCTGCAGAAAGCTTTGGCGGAATCCCTTCCCGCACCTGCGCGGCAAAAAGAGGCATAAGGTTGACAGAATCGTGAGAAGGATCGTAGAAGGAGTTTATATGAGGGACGCACCAGAAATGGATCGGCTCGAAATCTGTTTCCTCCCTGAGCTCTCTGATTGCAGCTTCATCAGCCTTTTCTCCAGCTTCAATCGATCCAGTAACATATTGCCAGATGCCCGGATAGACCCGTTCGTCGTCCCTTCTCCGGAGAAGAAGATAAATTGGCTGATCCTTGCTCATCGCCCAGACACACACTTCGACCATTGTAGAATGGATGTTTGCCATGCAACGCCCTCCGGTACTTATCCTCTCTTATGCTCTGAGTAATTCGACTTCTCGAGGAGTCAGATAGCGCCATTCTCCGGATTTCAGAGCGGGAAGAGCCAGCCTTCCGATCTTTATCCGTTTAAGACACTTTACCTGATAGCCAAGATGTTCACACATGCGCCGTACCTGACGGTTTTTTCCCTCCCGTAAGGTCATGAGAATCTCACAGGAGCGAACGTTCCTGACGCTGACCGGCAACAGGTTAACGCCATCGAGCATCATGCCGGCTTCAAAGCTCCTACGATCCTCATCCTTCAACTCCTTATCAAGTGTGACCTGATACTCTTTGGGGAGTTTGGAGAGAGGATTGGTCAACTGATCACCCAGACGCGAGTCGTTCGTAAAGATGAGCAGCCCTGATGTTTCTTTGTCGAGCCGTCCAACAGGGAACAGCCAATGTCCGTATTCACCAAGGAGATCATATACTGTCCGCCGCTGGCGCTCATCTGAGCGGGTAGTAACGATACCAGCAGGTTTGTTCATAGCGATGTACACACGAGTGGATGGTCTTATCCGCCTGCCATCAACTTTGATTACGGATTTGTCCGGCAAACATCGTAGCGCCGGGTTGCGCACAATCCGTCCGTTCAGCATAACTCTGCCCTGATTGACAAGAACTATTGCCCGGGACCGGGAGCAATACCCAAACTTGGAGAGAGTACGGACCAGACTCACTTTACCAGAGCTGCGGTCATCTTTCATAGATAACTCCATCACCATCTGGACTTACACGGTACTCTTCGAAGAAAGGGAAAATCAGCCTTACGGGGTGACAGTCTATCTGGATTTACTGTGCCAATACAACTTCTTCCGATTTTGTGAAGAGCAAGTGGTCGTGCAGATAATGCATAAGGAGAAACGAAAGCACAACAATATAGTAACACTGGTCAAAAGACAACCCAAGCACAGGCTTAAGGATAATAAGCAATGCGATCGTCCCGACGGCACACGCCGTCAAACCCACGTTAAAGAAATAATATTCCCATGTCTTGCCATCCTGAGAGATCTTGTCGATGAATTTCGTCCCGATTTCTCCCCGCTCGTGCCTCAGCCTGTTGATATAATAGGTCAGCCCGAGGTACTGGAATGAATGCCATGTGTTGAAACCCTGAAATGCAACATCCAGATTCTTGAACGCAGGGATAAAAAACGCGACAATTGCCGTAAGGGAAATCAGGAGAATTTTGGGATAGTGAGCTGTTCCGGATCTAATTTCGTTAACCGTTTTCCAGACAAACATCGTGACGGATGCGATAAAAAATGCCGTCACAAAATAGAACAGATAATCACTCCTGAGGAACTCCGGAAAAAGGATTTTATTGGAGCCAATTGTAAATTCCTCATGGATGAATTTGTATGTAGCAATCGGGTAGAGAGCAGAAAAAAGGACCGCGTAATCGATCAAACGCGAGGAGAGCGGGGGCAACTTTGGCTGTCTCCGCGAGTAGCAGTCGACGATGTATGACGCCTGGTGAATAATGTGAATCGACGCCCAGAAAAAGAAAAGTGTAATCAGGAGCCGGAATTGAAATACGCCCAGGAGAATGACCATGACAGGAATCAGAAGCGAAAGCGACATGAACGTCTTGTGCCTCCTGGTAAAGTTTCTGTCCAACGCTGTTCTCGTATACGTGGCGTACATGTGCGGTCCGCCGATGAACAATGCGATCATTCCATTGACGAGATTGCGGCTCGCGTCGTCATCCCACGTGAAGTTCAGACCAATCAACGCAAAGAGCTTATTCAGGAAAGGTGTTGCTTCGTTCGCAAAATAGTAGGTGAGAAAAGGGATCGGGACCAGAAGCACGCTCAGACTAATGAAGGAAAGATCCCACGTTTTACTCCGGAGCCATAAGCCCCCGGAGACCAGGTCAGTCCGCGGATCAATCACCAGTTCATAGGTTGAGTTCATGCAATCACCTTTTCAAAGAACGAAGTTGTTACCAGAGATAAGATAAAACAAGCGAATCTAGGACTAAAATATCCAATTTCACGGAAATAGTCAAGATTAGCTCAATCGAGTTCAGAATACATCTTCTCAATGATGGCTTTGTATCGTTCTTCAATGATCTTGCGCTTTACCTTTTGCGCGGGAGTGATCTCCCCTTCTTCGATGGTCAAGGGATGATCGAGGATTGCAAACTTCCTGATCCTTTCATAGCTTGCGAGCTCTTTTTGCATTTTGTTCATCTCACGTTCATAATGCTCATAGATCTTCTGATGCCGTGCGAGCTCTTCAATAGTTGTCGCGGCGAGGCCCATTCCACTTCCCACCTGTCGGAGCCCTTCAAAGTTCGGAACGATAATCGCCGTTAGATATTTTCGCCCATCTCCGATAAGGATGAACTGGTCAATAAGGTAATTACGGAGGAAAAGCGACTCTATATGCTGCGGAGCAATATTCTTGCCGCCTGAAGTCACGAAGAGATGCTTCTTCCGATCCGTAATCACAAGAAACCCATCCTGGTCAATAAAACCAATGTCTCCTGTATGAAGCCAACCTTCACCATCGATCACCTCTCGCGTAGCCGCCTGGTCACCCCAGTACCCGCGCATGACATTGGGCCCCTTCACCAGAATCTCATTGTCATATGATATTTTAACCTGAACATTCGGAATCGGGAGCCCTACAGTTCCGAATTTATACCGATCTAACCGGTTAAAGCTGATGACCGGCGATGCCTCCGTCATACCATATCCTTCCAGAATCAGTATACCTACTGCCTCGAAAAATATCCCGAGATCCCGCGATAAGGGAGCACCGCCCGAGATAAAAAAACGGACATTTTCCCCGGTGCGTTTTCGTATTTTTTGAAAAACCAACTTATCGGCCAGTCGGTACTGGAGTGAGGTAAGCAAATCGATCTTCCCGGATTTTCGTGCAGCGTGATATCTCTTGCCCACTTCCACTGAACGGTAAAACAATGCACGTCTCCAGGGTGCGGATTCTTCAGCGCGCCGCATCAGCCGTTGGTACATTCTCTCGAAGAGGCGCGGCACTGTTGTCACAACGGTAGGTCGGATCTCGACCAGATTTTCGAACACCGTATCCACACTCTCGGCATAGGCGATATTAACGCCGCATGCCATTGCCGCGTAATACCCCGCCATCCGTTCGTACGAGTGACAGAGCGGCAAGAATGAAAGAACACTGTCGCCGTCCGAAAATGGGATTGAATCCGCCGAGGCGCTTATGTTGCTGACAAGGTTTCGGTGCGTCAACTCGACTCCTCTTGGAGTTCCGGTTGTCCCGGACGTATAAATCAATGTTAGGAGATCATCAGGGGAGACCTTGGCTTTTTCATCTCTCAGATAGTCAGGATGTTCCCGTAGGAACGCTTGGCCTTTTGTTTTTAGCGTCTGAAGGGAAAGAAGCATTGGATCGGAAGAATCATTTTCAAAAAAATGGATAATCATTCGCAATGAGGGGATCCCATCCCGGATCTGGAGCAACTTCTTCATGCTGAGAAGATTGGAAACGATGGCAACCGTGACGCCTGCGTTCTGAAGAATGAATTGAATCTGCTTCTGCGCAAGCGTAGGAAAGATGGAGACATTGATCGCACCGAGGTGCATCAGGGCAAAATCAGTGATGATCCATTCCGGGCGATTTTCCGATATGAGTGCGATGCGGTCACCGCGGTGAACTCCCACTGCGGCAAGTCCGGCGGCAACAGATGTCACATGCTCATCGAGTTCAGCGAAGGCCATGGTTTTGTACTTCCCTCCGGACTTGTATCGCAGGACACACCGATCGGTCCGGGAAAAACGTTCCATCAGCCGATCGTACATTTCCACGAGGGTAACGAAATTTACTAGTGTAGACACTGCGTGCACTCTCCTTCAGTATTTTACTAAGGTAACATTCTGCCGGAAAAAAATCACCCATTCAGCTCTTAATTTGAGGTGTCTCTATTATATGATGAGGATACAGGACATGGAGATGTGGAATAATATGATCGTTATCGGGAAAAAACCAGCGCTTGGCGTTTAGATTTCGATAGATCGCTCCGGGGGAAGAGATGGAGTTGCAATATTTCTCTTGACGTCACAAATTTTTTTTCATTTTTCACTTGACTTCTTACCTGCAACTGTATATATTTCAACCCATGTTCTTGCAGGTGAGGGATGATGGTACAGTTGATTTTATACGACTCCCGCTGCCCAGTTGGTAGTATAAAATAACGACCAGCTAGTCGTAATTACACCTGAAATCGTTCTTAAGTTCCCAGGGTTCCCACATCGGAATCTCTTGAGGGACATCATTCTTTTATGTATCATACAAAGAGAAGGAGGAGATGAATGGCAAACCCTGAAATCACTATTCTCGGTGGTACGGATACCTCCGCTGCGCAACGGATTGAGACCAAAACCCAGCGCCGGGGTCTTACATTCCGCCGATATCACACCAAGCCGGGGATCCATCCTTTCGATGAGATAGACTGGGAATTGCGAACCTGTAGTATCAGCAATGAGCACGGGGAAACAATTTTCGAGCAGAAGGATGTTGAAGTTCCGAAATTCTGGTCGATGACCGCGGCGAACGTTGTCGTGTCGAAGTACTTTCACGGGAAGATGGACAGTCCGGAGCGCGAAACAAGCATCCGGCAACTGGTTGACCGTGTTGCACGAACCATGACAACCTGGGGAAGGAACGGTGGATACTTCGTCACAGAAAGCGACGCTGAGACCTTTTATGCGGAGCTGACCTATCTCCTTGTTCACCAGTATGTGTCCTTTAACAGCCCGGTTTGGTTTAATGTCGGAATAGAGGAAAAACCTCAGTGTTCAGCGTGTTTCATCAATTCCGTTGATGACACGATGGAATCCATCCTCGAACTCGCGCGAACGGAAGGTCGATTGTTCAAGTGGGGTTCAGGGACAGGTTCCAATCTGTCGACGCTGCGTTCTTCCAAAGAGAACTTATCAGGTGGCGGAACCGCTTCGGGTCCTGTTTCATTTATGAAGGGTTATGATGCGTTTGCGGGCGTAATCAAGTCGGGCGGCAAAACACGCCGCGCGGCAAAGATGGTCATTCTCAATGCAGACCATCCCGACGTCATGGATTTCATTCGGTGCAAAGCCGAGGAAGAGAAGAAAGCCTGGTCGCTCATCGATGCCGGTTACGACGGCGGGTTCAACGTCCCCGGCGGTGCTTACGATTCCGTTTTCTATCAGAATGCCAACCACTCCGTCCGTGTTACTGACGAGTTCATGCGTGCCGTCGTGGATGACAAATCCTGGTCAACGCGAGCGGTCATCGACGGGCGTGTCATGGAAACCTACCGTGCGCGGGAGATTATGAAGGAGATCGCTGAAGCAGCGTGGATCTGCGGCGACCCGGGCGTCCAGTTTCACACGACAATTAACAACTGGCATACATGTTCTAATACGTCCCCCATCAATTCCTCGAACCCATGCAGTGAATATATGTTCCTGGATGATTCAGCGTGCAATCTCGCATCTCTGAACATGATGAAGTTCAGGACTGAAGATGGAGAATTTGATATTGAATCATTCTGCCATGCAGTGAGCATGACGATCACTGCACAGGAAATAGAGGTGGACAACGCAAGTTACCCGACCACAAAGATCGCCCAGAACAGCTATGATTACCGGCCGCTGGGCCTTGGTTATGCAAACCTTGGCGCCCTCCTGATGGCCAGAGGGTTGCCATACGACAGTGAGGAAGGACGGGCGTACGCCGCAGCCGTGACGGCTCTGATGTGCGGGCAAGCATACAGACAATCAGCTCTCATTGCGAAAGAAATGGGACCGTTCAAAGGTTTCGAAAAAAACCGCGAGCCGATGATGCGGGTGATGAAGATGCATGGCCTTGCAGCCGACCGGATTGAGGATCGCTATGTGCCCAGCGATTTACTCACCGCAGCCAGGAAGGTGTGGGATGACGTGTATGCTGCCGGACGAGAATATGGCTTCCGAAACTCACAAACAACGGTTCTCGCCCCGACTGGCACGATCGGATTTATGATGGACTGTGATACGACGGGGGTGGAACCTGACATTGCGCTTGTGAAGTATAAGAAACTTGTCGGCGGCGGATTCTTGAAAATCGTTAATCAGACTGTTCCGCTGGCGCTGAAGCAGCTCGGATATATTGATGAACAGATCGAGCACATCATCGCGTACATCGACAAAAATGATACAATCGAGGGTGCTCCGCACCTGAAAGAGGCTCACCTTCCCGTTTTCGATTGCGCGTTCAAACCCGCCCGGGGAGCGAGGGCTATCCACTATATGGGCCACGTGAAAATGATGGCTGCAGTGCAACCCTATATTTCCGGAGCAATCTCCAAAACCGTCAATATGCCGACCGATATCACGCCGGAGGATATCAGCAAGACCTACGTGGAAGCATGGCGACTTGGGCTCAAGGCACTTGCGATTTACCGCGATGGATGCAAGCGCACACAGCCGCTCAACACCAGCATCGATCAAAAGACCGGCGCACCTGTATACAATGCGGTCCGCCATCGTCTCCCGGATGAGCGGCAGGCGATCACCCACAAATTCTCGATCGCCGGCCACGAAGGATACATCACCGTGGGATTATACGAAGACGGGGTACCGGGTGAGATTTTCATAACGATGTCAAAAGAGGGTTCGACCATTTCCGGATTGATGGATGCCTTCGCAACTTCCGTTTCCATGGCCCTTCAATATGGCGTGCCACTCAGAGTCCTTGCGGAGAAATTCTCTCATATGAGGTTTGAGCCAAGCGGGTTCACCAATAACAAGGAAATTCCTATAGCAAAATCGATCCTTGATTATATTTTCCGTTGGCTTGCGAAGAAATTTCTTACCCCTGACGAAGCGCCGGGAAACGATGATAGCCGTGATTTGTCGGCAGGCGATATAAACGATCATAAAAAGATCATCACGGCGAGTTCGCGGGAGCGTGACGAACGGGCTGTCTATCAAGCTCAAGCCGACGCTCCACCATGCCATAATTGCGGGAGCATCATGGTGCGCAGCGGAACCTGTTACAAATGTGCAAATTGCGGGGAAACATCGGGCTGTTCTTGAGGAACAGAGAAGATAATAACCCTCTTCGGTAAATCCGTTATACGGCACGCCGGGACTATGTCCGGTCGTGCCTTTTTTTCATCACCGGCATAGTTATGGAGAACGTACATATGAAGTCGTGGCTAACATACGTGACACTATCACTCTCTTTCATCATTGTCAGTAGCTTCGTTACGGGTTGTGAATCCGACGCAAGGGAATACGTAAGGCTTTCCAAGACGACGTTCGAAAAACTTGTCAAAAACGATCCATCTGCAGCCGATCTGATGGATTGGAATTCACTGCGATGCAATGACCAGGAGGTTGGGCAAGCGTATATGAGTCTCACAACTGATTATGAGAAATCCCAGATCAAGGTCGCAACAGTTGAAAAGCTTTCCCAGTTTTACGCATCGCACGGCTGGGATGTGACGAACGTCAGGAACTGGAAGCTACAATCGAAAGGGGTGGAAAGTGGGATCGTCACCGCGGATGCACCTGGCGGATCGATTACAATATACTTTCAAAAGGTCGGCCTCGACAAGAAGATTTCCCGTATCCTGAATCAGTAGGCACGCAGGGAGTTTGGAAATTCCGCCTCGAGCCGGATGAAAAGGCGAGGGGGCATAGTACAATGCTGGCAATTCCCCCTCGCGTGGTTATGCTGAACCGCCACCGTTGCAAACCGGAGTTCATCTGTCTATTCTCCGCGAGAGAAATGAAGTCCTGGCAAAAACTTGGTGCGTGTAGCATCTTCGCATTGATCCTGTCGAACTGTGCTCCACCACTTTATCCACCGCTCACCCGGATCGAGCCCGGGCTCCCGATTCCCTTTCATCCTCTTCCAAAATTTGCCGGACAATTTGCCTTAACCCCTGATACGATTGTCAAATGGGTGCCCCGTTACATTCCATCCGGATTTGCAACCGGGATTATGATCGAATTCAAAGGAGTGAAAGAAGGCAAGACCCTCAATGCACAGTTCTCTATTCTTCAATGCGCCCGGCTCGATCTCGATACCACATTTCAGCGTTTGTATTCGAAAATAAACGATCTCCGGCAGGCATTCTTCAGTTTGCCTGCAGGGACCTACATGATCCGGCACTCGACTCCATGGGCAGACCAGAGCATTATCTGTGATGTCACCGTGCTCAATGGGAAATACTCCGTCATCGAACTAAGTGTCGCGCGCCCCCTTCGGGGCGGCTTTTAACAAAGTAACCCCTTAGAATTCAATCACTTAGAGCATCGCGCTCGTATTGGCGGCGCATCGCCTGTTCCCGAGGGGGAGCTTCTCGTGTGCAACCTCGGGACTGGAGGAAGAAATTATGCCCTGCCTCTTGATATTAACAAAGGACTGTAGTAAATTTTTAGTGAATAGTAGGGAAACAATTCCCGAAACCATTCGAAAGGCAATCCAGTGAAGACCGCGATCTGTGCTTTTGCAATCTGTTGCTCGTTCGCGTGGTTGTCGTGCACAACCGCTTTACTGATGGATGCGACGGCATTGAGGGAAGAGCTGGGACTTGAGCGCATGCCTGTGCCGGAGGATTACCCGGAAGTAGACGGAGTCGTGTTGCTGGATCAGAAAGAGATCGAAATGAATCTCGAAGGCAACAACGATCTCTACACCTACAACAAGGTTCACAAGATTCAGAAACTTTTCCGCAATGTCGAATCTCACGCAACTGTGGAAATTCCACTCTATGACGGGGAGACAATCACGGATTTGCGCGCGCGCACGATCAAGCCCGATGGAGGGAATGTTTTTCTCAAGGACCAGGATTTCTACACGATATCGGCCGGCGAACATGGCCCAGCTCTCTACTCTGATTCCAAGATTATCCGTTTCACATTTCCTGCGGTTGAAAAAGGGTGTATTATCGATTACGAATACACGAAGAAAACGCAACGGGCTTTCTGGTATGACGTCTGGCAGATTCAGAATTACCTCCCTACCATGAGGGATCAGTACACGCTCACGATCCCGATTTCTCTCATGGATAAGCGGCAGGGGCTTGGTTGGACCTGGCGATACAAGAGCTACAATTATCCTGATCTGCCGAAACCAGTTCAGTCACCGACCAATATCTACGAACGCTCGGCGAACAACGGCAAGGTTTCGTTCACCTGGATCCTCCATGACATACCGGCCTTCCAGCAGGAAATTAACATGCCGCCCCAGTCTCTCAATATGGCCTATGTGAAATTCTCACTTTCCGAGTGGTCGACCTGGGATGCAATTTCATCATGGTACTACCAGAAATATTTCGAGCCCGAGATTTCTGTAAATGATGAAATCCGTTATCTCGCGAAGGAGTTATCCCAAAACTCTTTTTCGGAGATCGACAAGATTCAGCGGGTATCCAGATTTGTCCAGTCCCTGAGGTATGTGGCGATTGACCTGGGACCCGGATACCTCCAGCCGGCTCCTCCGCACCTCGTCCTGGAACGCAAGTATGGCGATTGCAAGGACAAGGCTGCTCTCCTCATTTCATTGCTTGACGCCCTCCAAATCAAGGCAAATCCGGTTCTGGTTCTCACGGCCTCCCAGGGAGTTCTCGATCCGACATTTCCAGCATGGAATTTCAACCACATCATTGTCAGAGTGGAAACAGATGACCGGCAGATCTTCTGGATCGACCCGACGGTGAATTATTGCCGCCTTGGACAGCTCCCATGGCAGGACGAAGGCATCGCAGTGCTTTCAATCCACAATGACGGAACTTCCTCTATTGAGAATACCCCGAACGCATCGTGCGATCAAAACGTTACGGACATCGAGGTTTCCGTTAGTGTTGACACCGCACACGACACACGCTTCGCCGTTTCGATGACTTATACGGGGGAGAAGAACTATCGCAATCGGACGTTTTTCAATGACTTCACGCCAAAGGAATTGCGCGATTTCTGCAAGGATCTTATCGTCGACGACTTCTTCAATGCGAATATTACGAGCTGTTCATTTGCGAACAACGATTCAGTTTCCTGCGATCTTCAGCTCAACTTTGGATTTACAGTGCCGGACGCCTTGAGAAAGCAGGGAGATCTCTATTTTCTGAATATCGATCCATTCACGTTGTTCACAGACCTGAATTGGTTGGCAAAGGAAAATCGTATTTATCCGATCGATCTCGAATATCCATACACGATCAGAAAACACATCCGAGTGTTCTATCCGCAGGATAAGTTTGTCGTGAGGAACCTCCCCGATAAGCTGCAGTTCAAGAGCGACGATGTGACATACGTAAACCGGTTTACCTCAGCAAACGCACAGCAACTGGTCGAAGACGAGATGTTCATCGTCCAACAACCCTACATCCCGGCGCACAAATATTCCGAACTGCGCAATCTCTTTGAAACTGTCAAGAACCGCTCGACCGAAAAACTAATTTTTACCCGCCGATAGCAAAACCCCGGTCGAAGTATTACTCCCACTCGATAGTCGAAGGGGGTTTTGAGCTGATATCATAGACAACACGGTTGACCCCCCGTACTTCGTTGACAATGCGCCCCGAAACTTTAGAAAGAAATGTTGGTGTAAACTGCGCCCAGTCGGCCGTCATCCCATCAACACTTGTCACAGCCCGAAGGGCAATGACATTTTCGTAGGTCCTCTGGTCACCCATAACACCAACGGTTTGCACCGGAAGAAGAACGGCGAATGCCTGCCACACTGTTTCATATAATCCAGCCGAACGGATCTCTTCGTTAAAGATTGCGTCTGCGCTCCGAAGCAACTCGAGCTTTTCCTTCGTAATATCGCCGATAATTCTCACTGCAAGACCCGGACCCGGGAATGGATGGCGTTTCAGAATGAACGGTTCGATGTCGAGTGCAATACCGACGCGACGAACTTCATCCTTGAATAATTCCCGAAAAGGTTCTATGAGTTCAAATTTCATATTCCGGGGAAGGCCACCGACATTATGGTGAGTCTTGATTGTATGCGAAGGACCCCGATACGAGACTGACTCTATCACATCAGGATACAACGTTCCTTGTGCAAGGAAACCTGCGCCACCGATCGCCCTCGCTTCTTTCTCAAAAATCCTGATGAAGGTCTCTCCGATAATCTTTCTCTTCTGTTCGGGCTCGCTTATCCCTTTGAGTTTCTTCAGGAATACGTTCCCCGCGTCGATGTGATGAAAGTTGAATTTAAATCGTTCGCGGTAAAGCCGGACTAATTGGCTGCTCTCGTCTTTTCTCATCAGGCCATTATCAATATGAATGCAGTGAAGCCGTGCTCCAACCGCCCTCTGAAGCAACACTGCGAGAACAGTAGAATCGACTCCTCCGCTGACAGCGCAAAGGACGGTTCCCCCTCCGACTGTCTTCCTGATCCGGGCTATCGACGCTTCGATAAACGAACCCGCATCCCATCCCGGATGGCACCGGCAGATCGTAAAAATGAAATTCTTCAGCACGTTGATTCCACGGGGCGTATGTGCAACTTCAGGGTGGAATTGTACGCCAAAGATTTTGCGAACGGGATCCCGAATGACGCAGAAACGCGAATTTGAGGAATGTGCAAGAGTAGAGAAACCTTTTGGAAGTTTCGTCAGGGCGTCTCCATGGCTCATCCACACCTGCGCGGCGTGCGCTGCGCCCGGTCGGAATCCACGGAGGATGTCTGCTGGCCTCTCTACAATCAGCTTGGCCGGCCCATACTCATGGCGGGCTGACGAGTCGACCTTGCCTCCCAGTTGGTGCGCAATGACCTGGAGACCATAACAGATGCCAAGGACAGGAACGCCAAGTGCATAAATTTCAGGGGATGGATGCGGGGCATTGCGTGCATAGACGCTCGAAGGTCCCCCCGAGAGAATGATTCCAGAAGGTCTCAACGCCCGGAGATCTTCAATCGAGATGTTGAACGGATGAAGCTCAGAATAAACGCCAAGCTCCCGGACCCTCCGTGCAATCAACTGAGAGTATTGTGAGCCAAAATCCAGAACGACAATCAGGTCTTTATGGTCCATTGCAGGTCGGGACGCGAACCAGTCTACCGGAATTTACACCTCACGAAGTTCCATGAAATATTACTACACTTGCTGTCTTTGATCACCACCTACAGAACGCTCGATCATTCCGGGGCTCAACCTCGATCTTCATTATTTGATATCCATTGTGAGTTCCGCGTACTCTTCCAGCGGCGGGCACGAACAAACAAGATTCTTGTCTCCATAGGCATTATTAATCCTGCCAACTGCCGGCCAGAACTTGCGCTTTTTCACCCATGGGAGTGGGAAAGCGGCCTTTTCCCGCGAATAGGGACGCGCCCACTGATCACCTGCCACCATGTCAACGGTATGAGGTGCATTCTTGAGGACATTGTCATCGCGAGATACTTTCCCATCTTCAATTTCTGCAATCTCCTTCCGGATGGAAATCAATGCATCACAATATCTGTCCAATTCGACCTTCGATTCACTCTCGGTGGGTTCAATCATCAACGTACCGTGAACCGGGAACGAAGTCGTGGGGGCATGGAAACCGTAATCCATCAATCGCTTGGCGACATCTTCCACCTCAATTGAGACAGACTCCTTGACCTGCCTCAGGTCGAGGATGAATTCATGAGCAACCCGGTCATTCTTTCCCTTATACACAGTCGGATAATATTTCTCCAATCTCTTCGCCATGTAATTTGCGTTCAGGATAGCGATCTTGGTCGCACGGGTTAAGCCCTCGATACCCATCATCATGATATACACCCAAGAGATCACCATAATACTCGGACTTCCCCATGGTGCCGCCGAAACCGAGCCAAGCGAACGAGGCCCACCTACTGGTATCACAGGATTCGTGGGAAGATACGGCTGAAGCTGACGCGTCACACCGATCGGGCCCATACCCGGGCCTCCACCGCCATGCGGGATGCAAAACGTTTTATGTAAATTCAGATGGCAAACGTCGGCTCCAAGCTCCGCAGGCCGGCAGAGGCCGACCTGTGCATTCAGGTTGGCTCCATCCATGTATACCAGACCGCCATGTTCATGGACGATGGCACAGATTTCTTTTATTGTCTCCTCAAACACGCCATGAGTGGACGGATAAGTGATCATCAATGCGCCAAGTCGTTCCCTGAATTGGATGGCCTTATTGCGCAAATCGTTCACATTGATCGAGCCGTCATCGTTAGAGTCTACAACCACAACGTGCATCCCCGCCATCACCGCGCTCGCAGGGTTCGTTCCATGCGCAGATGACGGTATGAGGCAGATATCCCTGTTTGCAGAATTGTTATTCTCGTGAAATGTTCTGATCACAAGCAATCCGGTATACTCACCCTGCGCGCCGGAGTTGGGCTGGAAGGAGATCGCCGCAAACCCCGTAAGTTCGGTGAGCTGTTTCTCGAGTTGGCGGAACAACTCCTGGTACCCTTCTGCCTGTTCCACGGGGACAAAGGGATGTATGCCGTTAAATTCCCTCCATGAAACCGGAAAGAGTTCCGTTGACGCATTCAATTTCATCGTACAGGATCCAAGAGGTATCATGCTTTGGGTAAGTGACAAATCCTTTTGTTCGAGAGACCGGATGTAGCGCATCATCTCAGTCTCTGAATGGAAGGAATTGAACACCGGATGCGTGAGGTAGGCAGAAGCTCTTTTCATCACACCATGATATCCATCCGGCACAGCCGCCGCACGTGACATTGATTTCGCCTGTTTTCCGGCAACTGAACCAAAGAGGGACAGAATTTTGTCAATCTCCTCCGGGGATGAAAGCTCATCGAGAGAGATACCGATGGAGTAATCGGAATACCATCTCAGGTTGATTTTGTTACTGGTAAAGAGCGGCAACAGCGCCTCTGTGCGTTTCTGGTCGCTCTGGATCCGGATCGTATCGAAAAACTCTTTGTGGCGAAGGGAATATCCAACCGATTGCAATCCTTGCGCAAGCAACAATGCGAGGTTATGGATTTTCTCTGCGATCCTTTTCAGACCCGACGGACCATGGTAGACAGCGTACATCCCGGCCATCACCGCAAGGAGAACCTGTGCTGTGCAAATATTGGAAGTCGCTTTCTCCCGCCGGATGTGTTGTTCACGGGTCTGAAGAGCCATCCGGAGCGCCCGTTCACCCCGAGAGTCGATGGAGACGCCGATGATTCGCCCGGGCATAAGGCGTTTAAACTCCTCAGTCGTCGACAGGTACGCGGCATGGGGGCCGCCGTACCCCAAAGGCACACCGAATCTCTGTGTGTTGCCGATTGCTGCATCAGCTCCGAACTCACCCGGAGGAGTGATGAGCGTAAGCGCCATCAAATCTGCCGCAGCGGCAACGTGCGATCCTGATCGATGAGCACGCTCGCAGAACTGTGTATAGTCGCGCACGGCGCCATCGGTCGTGGGGTAAGAAATGAGCGCGCCAAAGACTTCGGCGGAGAACTCGAAGGTCCCAGAATTTCCGACCAGAACACGTATGCCGAGATGACGGGCCCGTGTCTCAACAACTTTAACGATCTGCGGATGGCAATCATCGGCAACGAAAAATTGCCGCCCTTCTCCCCTGCTCTTGTTGTTGAAAAACATTGTCATAACCTCGGCAGCCGCTGTCGCCTCATCGAGGAGCGACGCATTCGCAATCGGAAACCCGGTCAGGTCGCTCACCATCGTCTGAAAATTCAGGAGTGCCTCGAGGCGGCCCTGAGCAATCTCGGCCTGGTAGGGCGTGTACTGAGTATACCAGCCCGGATTTTCCAGGATATTCCTTTGGATAACGGCGGGCAGGATTGTATCGGAATATCCCATTCCAATGAGAGAGCGGAACATGATATTCTTTCTCGCTATTTGCCGAAGCGCCTCCAGGGTGTCGTGTTCAGTCATAGGAGCCGGCAGCTTAAACGAATGGACCGTCCGGATATCGTGTGGAATGGCGCTGTCGATAAACTCGTCGAGCGAAGCGGATCCGACGACTCGTAGCATTTCCTCGATATCCTGATCTGTCGGACCGATGTGGCGGGAAACGAAATCTGGTGTATTTTCTAGGTTGAGTGGCATAGTGGTATATTATTCGAAAGGGAAAATAGACTAAGAAGCATATATGACAACTGGCTTAAACCCCGGTCTTGCCTTACCGACCCGAGGGAGAGAATTTTCAGCCGAAGATCAGGAGATCAGTCAATGCGTTCCGGTACCGGAGCCGGCTATCACTTCCCGATCAATTCCCGATATTTTTTTGCATCAAGCAGATTTTTAAGCTCGCCCCGATCCTGTACCCGGATTTTGACAATCCAGCCCGCCCGATAGGGATCTTTGTTCACAGTCTCGGGTTTCTTATCAAGGTCATTATTGACGGCAACGATCTCGCCGCTGGCGGGTGCAAACATATCCGACACAGCCTTCACGGCTTCAATAGTTCCGAAGCTCTCACCTTGTTTGACCTGCCGCCCGATCTTGGGCAGCTCGACAAAAACGACATCACCAAGTTCACTCTGCGCATAGTCGGTGATTCCCACAATTCCCTGGTCACCTTCCACCTGAATCCACTCGTGGTCTTTCGTGTATGAAATATTTTCGGGAAATGTCATAGACTATTCTCACCCTCCTTCATTTTTTATTGACTCCGGTTGTATTCTCGTTCAACAAAACTTGTGTCATATAACCCGCTCAGGAATACTTCATTCTTCATAACCTTACGATGAAACGGAATGGTTGTCTGAATTCCCTCAATCGTAAACTCCTCCAGTGCACTGGCCATTTTGTCAATCGCTTCCCGTCTGTTGGCCCCAAGCACAATAAGTTTCGCGATCAGTGAATCGTAGTAAGGTGGAATCTGGTATCCGGTGTAGCAATGGGTGTCAACGCGCACATCATAGCCGCCGGGGATATGGAAACTCGTCATTTCCCCCGGGCATGGCCTGAAGTCGCGGTCTGGATCTTCCGCGTTAATTCGGCATTCAATGGCATGCCCTTTTGGTTTGAACTCCTTTTTCCGGAGGCGCTCACCCGCAGCCATGCGTAATTGAAGTTTGATGAGATCCATTCCGACCACCGCTTCGGTCACAGGATGTTCCACCTGGATCCGTGTATTCATCTCCATAAAGTAGAAATTCTTGCTCTTGTCCACAAGAAATTCTATTGTCCCTGCCCCTTCATATTGGACGCTCTTCGCCCCTTTAACGGCGGCCGTCCCTATTTTCTCCCTCAGGTCACTGTCGACAATAGGTGATGGGGATTCCTCGATGAGCTTCTGATGTCGACGCTGAACAGTACAATCACGTTCATTGAAATGAACAACGTTTCCAAAACTATCTCCAAACACCTGAACTTCCACATGCCTCGGTTCCTCGACAAACTTTTCAATATAGACCTCGGAATTCCCGAACGCGGAGGCTGCTTCACTGCTTGCCATTTGAAATGCCTTTTCGAGATCGGCAATATCGCGGACGACCCGCATCCCCTTCCCACCTCCTCCGGCCGATGCTTTGATCATTAACGGAAACCCAATCCCCGTCGCGATCTCAGCCGCCTTCTTGAAATCTATGACAGCGCCATCACTTCCGGGAATCACAGGAACACCAGCCTTCTTCATTGTTTCCTTCGCCAATGCTTTATCGCCCATTGCCGAGATGGCCGCCGGGGATGGACCAATGAATTTGATCTCCTGCGCCTCACAGATTTCAGCAAACTGGGCATTCTCGGCGAGGAATCCATAGCCGGGATGAATGGCATCCGCCCCGGTAATCTCTGCTGCTGAAATTATCCGTGGGATATGAAGGTAACTTTCCTTACTAGGCGGCGGTCCGATACAAACTGCCTCATCGGCAAACCGCACGTGAAGGGCATTGCGGTCGGCTTCTGAATATACTGCGACGGTCTTAATCGAGAGTTCCCGACATACGCGGATAATGCGGAGCGCAATTTCCCCCCTATTGGCGATTAATATTTTGTTAAACACAGGTCAGTACGAGATTGTCGGAATACCGATGCTCTTTCCCGGAAGTTCCTGATTACATCGGTTCGATGAGAAACAATGTTTGATTATATTCGACCGGTTGAGCATTCTCCACGAGAATCTTGACCACCTTACCGGAGAGATCCGATTCAATCTCATTCATCAGTTTCATCGCCTCGATAATACAGAGGACAGTCTTCTGTTGGACAATCTGGCCGACATTGACGTACGGATCGGCGTCGGGAGCGGGTGCACGATAGAATGTCCCGACGATTGGGGATTTAATCTCATGGTATTTAACCTCGGGAACCGAGGGTGGGGGCGCCGCGACACGCGGTTCCAGCATAGGTGCAGGGGGAATTGAGGCAACGGGGGCAGGGGTCGAGACCGGAACAGCATTATTGGTGTGGGAGTTCCGTGCGATGCGGACCCGCAATCCCTCTTCCTCGATCTCGATCTCGTCAACTTCGCTGTTCTCAACGATTCGAACAATCTTTTTCAAATATGCTAAATCCATGGTCACTCCGGTGGAATGTTTATGAACATCATCGACCTTTCACCTCTTCTCACACCAGAATTCTCTCACGCCGCCCTGACGCGCTCGATGTATTGGCCCGTCCGTGTGTCAACACGAACGGTATCCCCCTCATTGATGAACAGCGGTACATTGACCATCGCTCCAGTCTCCACTTTCGCCGGTTTTTGCGCGCCGGTTGCAGTATCTCCGCGCACCCCCGGGACCGTCTCCACGACTTTCAACGCCACGTTGACAGGAACTTCGACACTCACAATTTCATTTCCATTGAAAGCGATTTCGACAATTTCAGATTCCTTGAGAAAATGGGCCGCTTCTCCGATGGTCTTTTCTTCTACATTAATCTGATCGTACGTCTCTTTATCCATAAACACGTACGAGGCCCCATCATGATAAAGATATTGGAACTCCTTCGTTTCGATTCTCACGGCGTCTACCGATTCACCCGCGCGGAATCTTGTTTCCACGACTTTTCCTGATTTCAAGCTCTTAAGTTTTGCCCTTACAAACGCGCGCCAGTTTCCAGGATTGACATGTTGAAACTCAACGATTTCCCAGAGATCGCCATCTTTTCGAATAGTCATGCCGCTCCGGAAGTCCGAAGTCGTTGCCATAGGTATCCTCTTGAATAAAAAGGTGAAAAAAATGTAAAGTTGGAAAAAAAAGATACGAAGAACTCGTCTTAAAGTCAAGGAATTACCACGATTTCGCTCAGAAGTAAGGGAAAAATCCGCCTTTTTACTCTCTTTCCGAGTGCCGACAGGATGACTTCTGCTCCCAAGTGAGAATTAACACAGATTTAACGTCACCCTTGTTGCATCTGAACGCGAAGATCATTAAACTTGCTTAAATTTTTCGGAAGCACACCTTCCCTATGGCCATTCAGAAATCCATCCTTGTCGTTGATGACGAAAAAGATATCGTTGACCTGGTAAAATATAACCTTCAACGGGAGGGGTATTACATCTATTCAGCCCGAAATGGGAAGGAAGCTCTCGCGGTGGCTGAAAAACTCCCCTCTCTCATTTTACTCGATGTGATGATGCCGGAAATCGATGGCATCGAGGTACTCAAATTGTTGAAGAAAAATCCACTTACGCAGTCAATTCCCGTTGTTTTTTTGACAGCGAAGGGATCGGAAGTTGACGAGGTTATAGGCCTGGAGCTCGGGGCGGACGACTATATCACAAAGCCAATCAGCATCCCAAAACTCATCGCAAGGATCAAGACTGTTCTTCGAAAGCGTGAACCCGGGAAGGAGGCACTCAAAGCCCGTGAAGAGCTCTCGGTCGGAGTGATTAAAATTCAACAGGCGCGGCATCTTGTACTAGTCAATGACCGCGAGATTTTTTTCCCAAAAAAAGAATTCGAAATATTGTCCTATCTCGCTACTTACCAGGGTGAAGTAGTAACGCGCGAGCGACTGCTCAATGCAATCTGGGGACATAACGTCTATGTGATCGACCGGACAGTGGATGTTCACATACGGAAAATCCGGGAGAAGCTCGGGACCTATGCGGATTACATTGAGACAATAAAGGGAGTCGGGTATAGGATGAAGGAGGACAGGTAAGGAGGGGGGCTGGGCTGTCATTTAAGGAAGAAAGCGATCAGGGAGTATGTAACAGCTCCGACGATCGCCGAAGCGGGAATGGTGAGAATCCAGGCCATAATAATATTCCCCGCGACGCCCCATCTGACACCCGATAACCGCTTTGTTGCGCCTACTCCCATAATCGCCCCGGTAATGGTATGGGTTGTACTTACCGGAATTCCGGCCCATGCGGTAATAAGAAGTGTGATCCCTCCGGCTGTCTCCGCACAAAAGCCCCCTGAGGGTTTGAGTTTTGTGATTTTTTGACCCATGGTTTTGACAATCCGCCAACCTCCAAAAAGCGTCCCCATGGCAATTGCAAAGTGCGACATAAGAATGACCCAGAACGGAACTTCGAACTTTTGGAGAAATCCGGCGGTCACGAGGAGGCCCGTGATAACCCCCATGGTTTTCTGCGCATCATTCGTCCCATGACCGAGACTATAGAGTGCTGCGGAAACCAACTGCAGTTTCCTGAATGTTGTATTGACCCGCGAAGAAGATCTCTTATGAAACAGCCACATGAGAATGAGCATGAGACCGAAGCCCATGACCAGACCCATGAGGGGAGCAACAAAGATAAATACAATCGTGTTAATCCAACCGCTCAACATAATTGCGCCGATGCCGGATTTTGCGATTGCCGCGCCAGCGTACCCCCCCATCAACGCGTGTGAGGAACTGGTTGGCAGGCCATAAACCCAGGTGATAATGTTCCACGTTATTGCACCTAACAGGCCGGCAAGAATCACATACTCCGTCACAGCCTGCAGATCGATCAATCCCTTTCCCAATGTCTTTGCGACGTGGACATCAAACATAAATGCCGCGAGGAGATTAAAAAATGCCGCCCAGGCAACAGCCATGCGAGGTGTTAAGACCCGCGTCGATACGACCGTTGCAATCGAATTCGCGGAATCGTGAAACCCATTGAGAAAATCAAATACGAGAGCGACAAGAATAACGACAACGACAATGGAGAGCATCGCGTCAGATCAACCGTGTTTGATGAGGAGAGTTTCGAGCACATTTGCGGCATCTTCGCATTTATCCGTAGCAGTCTCGAGGCCGACATAGATTTCTTTAAGCTTTATGATCACAATGGGGTCTTTTTCCTCCTCGAAGAGGTCCGCAATCGCTTTCTGAAAAATATCATCCGCTTTGTTTTCATACTCATTCACTTTTTCCAAAACTTCTTGAAGTTCTTTTGACTTCCGAAAGTCGCGCAGGAGAGAGACACCTCGTTGCAATTCAATCACCGATTCAAGCAGGATACTCGAAAGTACGCGGATATCAGGAGGACATCCCTCGATTTTATACAGAACAAATCGCGACGCACTCCCATCGATGTAATCCATGATATCATCAAGTGCAGAAGTAAGGAGGTGGATATCTTCCCGATCAAACGGTGTGACGAATGTCGCGTTCAACTCCGCAAAGATCCTATGCGTGATGGAATCGCCATGGTGTTCGAATTCGTGCATCTTCGCAACAACTCTCTCATGGTCCGTGATTGTGCCTTCAAAGAGTTGTCTGAACAACTCCGATGCTTCAACGAGATTGGCGGCAGATTCTTCAAAAAGCTGATAGAATTTTTGATCATGTGGCAGGAGTATCTGGATTAGCCGGTCGAGCTTCATAGAAAGATCCTTTGGAGATTGAGAGGGTTCCCGGCACGGAAAATACTCATTTGGCAGAACATTATCAATTTTCGGGGCTTTGAATTCCCCCGGGATCTTTGTACAATTGTGTCTATCTGGCAATCCAATTCCGGAAACCGTAAAGAATGAAAATACGCACGAAACTCAGCCTCTTGCTCATTGTCCTGAGCGCGGTCATTGTCTTTGTGGCTGGCTACTTTTCGATTGTCACACTTGGGAATTACTACCGGGACAGGATGGTCGATGAATTGAGCACCCAAGCAACGGTGTTTGAATCTCTTATCAGCCAAAATGGAAGCAATGACAGTGCCTCCTATGCCTTCATCCAACGGCTCGTGCATGCATCTGATGTCCGTCTGACCCTCATCAGGGAGGACGGAGCGGTGATCTTTGAATCCGAGCTGCCACAATCAGGGTTACAGACTCTGGAAAATCACAGAAACAGGCCCGAAATAGTGGAAGCAATCACTTCTGGCTCGGGGGTGAGCGTACGCCACAGTACTACGCTGGACATTGAAATGCTCTATGTTGCCAAGCTCGCGACTGAAAAACTCACTTACGGCAGTGACAGTATCGCGATTGTCCGCGTGGGATTACCACTCACCATGGTGAATATGCGGTTGGCAGAGGTCCGATCGAATATTATTTTTATCAGCGTCATCATTCTCGTGGTCATCGGCTGTATCAGTCTTTTCGTCGCCCACCGAATGACCCTGCCCGTGCGCACAATGAATGAGACTGTCAACAGGATCCGGAATGGAAACCTGGATCTCCGTATCCCAGTCACAACAAATGACGAGCTCGGTCAGTTAGGTCAGACATTGAACGACATGATTGACCGCCTAAACAATGACATCGGTCAGCTGAAGAAGCTTGAACGGGTGCGGAGCGAATTTCTGGGTAACGTATCGCATGAACTCCGAACGCCGATTTTTGCTATTCAAGGGTTACTGGAGACGCTTCTCGGCGGGGCGCTTGACGATAAGGACGTGAGGAGGGATTTCATCGAACGGGCACTTCGAAACACCCGCCGGCTGGGAACGTTACTCAGCGATCTGATTGAAATCTCGAGAATCGAATCCGGCGATATGAAAATGAGTTTCCGTTATTTTGATGCCGATGAATTTCTTCGCGTTATTGTCGCTGAGTTTCTTCCTGAGGCTGCAAAAAAGGAGATTACACTAACCTACACACCGATGCGTGGAAAAACGGAAGCCTTAGGTGACAGAGAGCGTCTGAGGCAAGTGATGAACAACCTTATTGATAACGCTATCAAGTATACGGCTGAAAAGGGAAGCGTAACGGTTTCGATGGAACCCCGTCCCGACCAGGTCACAATAGCGGTGCAGGACACCGGGCCCGGAATCTCTCCACAACATCTCCCCAGAATATTCGAACGGTTTTACAGGGTCGACAAGGAACGTTCGCGTGAAGCAGGAGGTACAGGTTTGGGGCTTGCCATCGCAAAACACATCATCGAAGCGCACGGAAGTACAATTCAGGTGGAAAGCACAGTGGGGGTTGGAACGACGTTTCATTTTACACTGAAGGGATGAGGGCTTTCCACGCGAGATATCCCTCGCTTGCGCCTCCGTCGCATCTCATAAACGGGGAGAGCTGCTGACAAAATTCGTCGGTTCCAGGGCCCAACTTCTTTGCAACAGAGTTCATGATTGCTTAACCTTTCCTTAATATCTTCTTGATGCCCGGTGTGTATATTTTTGGGAGACACACCATCATGGTTTCAATCGAGCACAACGGTTATTATCCCCTGACGTTGCATTGGATCGGCAAAAACGTTCCGCACGGCGCCGGAGTATTTACCCTTGCAATACAACTTCCGAGTGGGCAATTCAAGACGATCTTTTCAAAGAGTTCCGAGGACATCGGCCGGGCTCTCAGAGCACTTCTGGAGAAGAATAAGCGCGACCTGCCAGATGACGTTTTCGAGGTGATGCGACGCTACCAGTGCTACTTCACGTACTTCATTATCGTCGATGCACATCAACGCGAGGCGATAGCCAAAATGTTATCGACCACACTTGATCCCATCGTTCGGTTGCAGATGGTCGATTCGAATTAGGAATTCAGACCGCATCTTCGCGCCTGGGGAGCTTAGACTCATCTGTCAACGTTCTCTCAATAAGTTGAGGAGAGAAAGGCGGTTGCATTTCCTTCCTAATCTTTGTACGTTGTGGCGGTACAAAATGAGCCGATCGCATTTCTTCCTGGCAGGTTGCCTGTTGACGATGTTTTCCTGTTCCCGGGATGTCCAGGTGTCACAGCCGAAAATCCCGGAAGATCGCTTTGTCAGCTACGAAGCATCCCTTTTTATTCTAACACAGGAAGAGAAACTTCTGGGTCATGACTCCCTAACCCTCCTCCACAAGACAGACAGCCTCCAAAAATCGTACCATTTCAGCCGGGGGGATGTTGACCAAACGATGGAATTCTACCACGGACACCTCGACCGGTGGAGGGATATGCTGAACAAAGTCGGACAGAACATCGAGCATGCACAACGGGCAAGCAAAGGGAGATAGGCTTGTTTTTTATCAATTAGTTTTTTCTTATATTCGCGGCAGCACTTCTCTCCAACAATTTCAACATTAGTTTTAGTAATCCCTTATGCCAACGATGGATGCTACACTCCACCGACCTGAGCATTCCACAGCCTTCAGGAAGAGGAGAGCCCTCAACTGGGTGACTTTGGGGTTCACCTATGCCGCAATGTACATGGCAAGGTATAACTTTGCATTTGCGAACAAGGATTTATCGGACACCTATGGATTCTCGAAAACTGAGGTAGGATCAATCATAACGTTCGCCACACTCGTTTACGGTTTGGCAGCGATGTTCAACGGTCCGCTGGCCGACCGGATTGGCGGTCGCAGGGCCATGCTCATCGGATCCTGGGGCGCGTTCATCTTTAACCTCGCATTCGGGTTAGCTGCGTACATCGGTCTGCTTTCGAGTCCTGCTCTGGTGCTTGGATACCTCGCGACAATCTGGACACTGAATATGTACTTCCAGTCCTACAGCGCACTCGCAGTGGTCAAGGTTAATGCGGCGTGGTTTCACGTAAGCGAACGGGGCGTGTTTTCTGCAATCTTTGGTTCGATGATCCAGATGGGAAGGCTTGGAGTCTATGCCCTCATGACGGTTCCGGCTGTTGTACTTCTTCCCTGGCAGTGGAAGTTTTTCTTACCCGCCGGTTTCGCGGCTGTGTTCGCCACATTCACTCTATTGTTTGTACGGGATACGCCGGTAGACGCGGGTTTGAGAGACTTTGATCCGGAGGATGCCACAAGCGGCGACACTGAAAAGATCACCTTCAAGTACGTCGCGAAGAAAATTTTTACAAACCCCATCACGATCACGATCGCCGCAGCAGAATTTTGCACAGGGTTGGTCCGGAAGGGTTTCGAGGAGTGGTTTCCACGCTACATGCAGGAGGTCCAACATCTTCAGCTCGATAATCCTATCTTCCAGCGTAATGCACTCGCCATAGTTGTGGCAGGTGTGCTGGGTGCGTTTGCAGCGGGAATGCTTTCGGACCGCATCTTCAGAACCCGTCGGCCGCCGGTCGCTTTTATCGGGTATATCATGCAAGTCCTCTGTTTGCTGGTGGTGTGGCAGGCACCCAGTGTTAATCTCATAGCAATTGCGTTTACACTCAACTCCTTTGCGATTTCGATGGTGCATTCAATGCTCTCAGGAACGGCGTCGATGGATTTTGGGGGGAAACGAGCGGGTGCAACCGCTACAGGGATGTTCGATGGGATGCAGTATCTCGGCGGCTCGGTGATGGGGTGGGGCATGGGTTCGCTCCTCGATGCGTACGGATGGTCGGTCTGGGGTCCTGGAATGATCGGCTTCGCCGCCGTCGGTGCCATTCTCATGCTTCCACTCTGGAAAGTCACTCCCCACCGTCGGGTTCCCCCGATTCCGGTGGAAGAGACGGCGCTTGAGGTCAATACCTGATGTGCAATGTGTGTTCTCAGCCTGAAGGCTGAGCAATATTCAACGTAAGGAACACAGTTGTCCCTTTTCCGACCTGGCTCTCAAGCCAGATTTTCCCTCCATGCGCCTCCACGATTTCCCTGCAAATCCACAGACCCAATCCTGCTCCTTTGATCTGGTTCGCTTCGGGAGAATCAACACGGGAGAATTTTTGAAAAAGTTTCTCAATTTTCTCCGCCGGGACACCGATCCCTTCATCCGAAATTGTGACCAAGATCTGATCGCCGGAGTGAGGTCGCGCCGCGACAACTATATTTCCACCCCCGGGTGAATATTTCACCGCGTTGCTGACGAGGTTCTGAATGACCTGGCGTAATTTCGAGTGATCTCCCTTGATGAATGCAACGTCAGGATGAACATCATATCGAATTTGATGCCGATTCGACAATCTCACCATGGAAATCGCGTCGTCAAACAATCTTCCCACATTCACTATTTTGAAGTGATAATTCAGTCGTCCAGCCTCCATCTTGGTAATGGAAAGCGTATCCTCTGCAAGCTGATGCAGCCGGTTTGCCTGGTCGACGATTATCTGGAGATACTCCTTCAGCCGTTTAATACTTTGCACGGTCTCATTCTTGAGGAGTGACTTGCCAGCTAGAATAATACTCGACAAAGGCGACCGGAAGTCGTGCGACACAATGCCAAGAAACTCCGATTTCATTTTGTCGAGTTCCGTCAGTTTCATGTTCGCCTGGCGGATGTCGTCATACAGCTTCGCATTGCGGATAATAATACCGAGCTGGTCAGACAGCGTCTCAAGCACCATCGCATCGGTTTCATCAAACGCATGAAGTTTTGTATCCTCGACATTCAGGATCCCCACAACCTCATTCTCGACTTTAATTGGAAGTGTGAGCTCGGAACGCGTGTTATGATACTCATAGGTTACATACCTCGCATCCTGCGCGACATCATTGCAAAGGACTTTCGTTCCGTGCGTCGCAACCCATCCGACGATTCCCCGGGTTACCTGTTGGTGGTATCCATGTGGTAAGAAGTCGACAAAACTGCCTGCATGTGCTTCGAGGATGAGCTCCTTCTTATCGGGGGAAAGAAGAAATACCGTAACATCAAAATAATTGAACGTCTTCTGGATCGAGGTGGCTGCGGTTTTCAGCACTTCTTCCAGATTGAGCATCGACGTGAGCTTACGGGTAATATCATTGATCAGCTCGATCTGAGAAATCCGCTTGCGGATATCATCAAAGATCCCCGCGTTCTTAATTGCAGCGGAAAAATAGTGCGCAAGAAGCTGAAGGACGCCCGAATCGACTTCGTTGTAGGGATCCCGCTTCCGGGATCCGAAGGCAAGCGCTCCAATCACCTCTCGTTCAATCCGCATCGGCACTATGAGGAGGGAGGTTATTCCGAGTGCGCGAAGACGAGCACCCATGCTGTTTGTCGTCGCTTCTCCCGGGGAGGTCAAATCTTCGATCATCGCGGTCCGGTTGCGGATGACCCACCCCAGACTCCCTTCATCAAGTGTGAAATGTTTATGATTGATGTCGTTGAGATCAACCGCGGACGATATAATGTTTACAACATAGTGCGTGGCAGAGCGATTGACCAATCCCATCAGACAAAGGTCGTGATCGACAAGCCATTTTGTCTCTCCCCTGAGGATCGAGAATATTTCATCACGGTTCTTCGCCGCGTCGATGTGTAGCTGGATTTCATGCAGGAGGCTAAGGCGCCGCATCAGTTCGGAGCCTTCGATCAACCGGCCGAGGGCAACGGATTTCTCCAATGCTGATCTCTCGCGATCGGCAGAGGAGGAAACGTTCAGGATGCGGCGTTCGTTTTGATTCATCAGCAGTTTATCCGGAGACTACTGAACCAATGACAAGCGGAAGTTCTCCGTTTTTTTCGAGGAGGCGGATTATCTTGTCGGCTCCCCGTTTTGAAACGATAATAACCAGTCCTATACCCAGATTGAAAGTCGATCGCATGTCCTTCTCCGGTACACGCCCCAGCTTCTGAATAAGCTGAAATATTGGAGGCCGACCCCATGTACGCCAGCGGACGTCGAGCTGTAATCCCTGCGGCAGAATGCGTACCGTATTGCCGACAATCCCCCCACCAGTGATATGGGCAAAGCCGTGGACATCGGCTGACTCGCGGAGCATACGAATTGGAGCAAGGTATGAACGGTGTACCGTCAGAAGAACCTCTCCCAGTGTTGCTCCGAGTTCATCGATAAAATCGTCCACTTCGTATCGCTCAAAAAGGACCGACCTGGCGAGAGAAAATCCGTTCGTGTGGAGCCCGGTCGAAGGCAAGCCAAGCAGGACATCACCGGCTTTCACCCGTTTCCCATCAAGAATCTTCCTCTTTTCTACGACGCCGACAATCGATCCGGCAATATCGTACTCGTTGTCGCGGTAGAAGCCGGGCATTTCGGCGGTCTCACCGCCGATCAAAGCACACATGTTCTCACGACATCCCTTGGCCATTCCCTTGATGACAGTTTGAGCGATCCGCGACTTAAGAGCACCAGATGCGAAGTAATCCATAAAGAACAGCGGACGTGCTCCCAGAACAGCGATATCGTTCACGCAATGGTTTACCAAATCCTCCCCGACGGTATCATGACGATCCATCAGAAAAGCAATCTTCAACTTCGTGCCGACCCCGTCGATACTCGACACAAGGACCGGATCGGCCAGATCGGGGAATTTAGCATCGAACAACCCACCAAATCCGCCAAGATCACTGAGCACGGACTGGCTGAATGTTGAATGCACTTCGTTCTTGATGCTTTCGACGAGATGACTACCGGCTTCGATATCGACACCGGCCAGTTTATACGTCTTTGTGCCTAAAGAGCTTTTTTGCATTGATTTCGGGTTAATATAGTCATTATTTTGAATATAAGACATTTAACCTTGATTTCACTCACGCAAAACTTGATTTTCCTTGCGAAAATCGCGAGATATCGGTATATTTTCGGACAAGATATGTCAGAAGTTCGAATCAAAAACAGATCAGAGCAATTGCGGATCAACAAGATTTTTTGCCTGGGCCGCAACTATGCGGCTCACGCCAAAGAGATGTCATCGGGCATCCCCGAAACCCCTGTCGTATTTCTCAAACCATCAACGGCGGTGATTCAAGACAATGAACCAATCCTCAAGCCCTCCATCTCAAATCTCCTTCACCATGAAGTTGAGCTATATGTAGCCATTGGAAAAGGAGGCAGAAATATTTCGTTAGATAAAGCACATAACCATATTGCAGGTTATGGCGTTGCACTCGATATGACACTGCGGGATCTCCAGAATAGTGCCAAGAAGGAGGGGCAGCCATGGGCGGTGTGCAAAGGATTTGATACGTCAGCACCCATCTCGGAACTGATTCCCGCAGAGGATATCAAGGATCCTTATTCGCTCACCATCCGATGCTGCGTTAATGGCTCGGAGAAACAACGCAGCAGCACGGGCAAAATGATCCTCAAAATCGATTATATCATTCACTATCTATCGTCGATTTTCACGTTGGAACGCGGTGACCTTATTTTCACCGGAACTCCGGAGGGGGTTGGGGAGGCAAAAGCCGGAGATATCATCGAAGCGGAATTGGTGGGATATACTAAAATTACTAACCCTGTCCGATGAAGATTCCGGCCCGAAAATCACTCGCGTACTTTTTTTCCATTGCGGGAGCTCTGATAGTCTCGCACTTAATGGATTCTCGGACACTTCCATTGATGTCCCGGGGATCCGCGTTTCCGAAAGACACCGCCACCCGAACATTCTCTCCATACATCTGGCCAACCGATGCGAGCAATACTATCACTTCATCGTTTGCAGAATACCGATCGACACATTTTCACGGCGGTATAGATATCAGTACTAAGGGGGTCAAGGGATACAAGGTGTTCGCCGTGCAGAATGGATACGTCTGCAGAATCAAGATAACGCCAAACGGATACGGCAAGATGTTGTTCATCCGTCATAAAGATGGTTACATCAGCACCTACGCACACCTGGAGGGATTCAATGATGCGATCACAGAGGCGGTGCGGAATGAACAATACAGGCGCGGTACCTATGCCATCGACGTCACCTTTCCGGAAGGCAAACTTCCCGTGAATCAAGGTGATGTCGTGGCCTATACGGGTGATACCGGCTTTGGGCCTCCCCACCTCCATTTCGAAATGCGCGATGAGAACTACAATCCCGTTAATCCCTTTCTCATCACGCATTATCCTCAAGACGACCGCCTCCCTCCGGAAATTAAGCGGCTCCTTGTTACGCCGTTAACGCTTTCATCGACCATTGACAATAATTCGACGCCAAGAATCCTGAGCCGATTCCCCCGGGGACATGACGGTCTGAAGGTTCCGCAGAATTTTATCCTGCACGGTCAGATTGGATTTGGCGTGGAAGTAATCGACCGCACCGAAGGCACCTGGAGCCATTCCGGTATCCATTCTTTGCAATTTTTTATCGACGACAGTCTCACATACTCCATGTCGCTCGATCATGTACCCGCGGATGAGACGAAAGAGATTGATTTGCACTACGATTTTCATATGATTCTTCAAGGATGGGGAAAATTCCAGAAACTCTATATTGATTCAGGGAACACCTTACCGTTCTATTTCCGGAAGCCGGAGGGAACCGGCATCATCAACACAGATAGACTCGGCGAAGGCACTCACAATTATTTGATTGTTTGCAGCGATTTCAGCGGAAACAAGGCCTCGCTGAATGGCCGCTTCACGGTGAATCATTCTCCGACGATAACATCAATTGCTCCTGACGCTTCCAATCTGGTGCTGAGGGGAAGTCATCTCGGCCTGGTCAATAAATATGAAGTGGACGGTAAAAACTATTCCTCCCGCGTCTGGAACGAACGTTTGTTCGATGGCATGAGGTATACGACATCAGATTCGACGATCAGAATACCTTTCGATGTGAAACGATTTGACGTCGTGAAGGTACTCGCGACGACAAAATGGGGTTCTCATACTCCCCCTCTATTTCTATTCAACAACAAGCCATCCGAACCATCCCGGCCGGTCTACTGCAAGACAGAGATACTGGAGAATTACGTCCGCTTTACGCTAACCTCCACGGGCGTCTTCACAGAACCGCCGATAATGAGGGTATCAGAAGGAACTGCCAATCGGCCGGTGGAATTACAGGCGGTCGATCTCTACAAATATGTCGGAACGATTCTTCCATCGCCAACATACGCCGGCACGCACAAAATTAAGGTGGATGCGGAAATAAATGGAAAACCTGCTTCGTTCTCGGATTCATTCGAGCTTTACGCGGTACCTCCTTCCCAGGCAGGCAGTTTTAGTAATGCCGCCCGCAATGTGCATGTTGCTTTTGACTCTGCTGCAGTGTACAAACCGCTTTTCATGCAAATCAGCAGTGAATCGTTCAGAAACTCAGAAGTGTACATCCTTGAGCCGGAGGACCAATTGCTGAACCGGGGAGTCCGTGTCACGATTCCGTTCGAACCAAAAGGGAACTCAGAACATGCGGGTCTATTCTTCCGATCAAACGGAGGCTGGGTATTTCAAACCGACTCAGCTGATTCCGGCGGAATGACAATTTCTACAACCCTCACCCGTACACTCGGAGAACTCGCTGTGCTAAGCGATGACCAGGGACCGAGCATCGGGAGATTACGGGTTACAACGAGGAAGGGATTAGTCTTCTTTTCCTGGCGGTATCATGACAATCTCTCCGGTGTTGATACCGACGAAATTAAGGCGTACATTGATGGCCGTCTGGTAATTCCCGAGATCGACGGCGAACATCGCCTTGTTTTCTACAACGGCGTCGATCGACTCGAACGGGGAAAACATCAGCTTTCGATCAGTATGAAAGATCGAATGAAGAACGAATCACAAGTTTCACGGACATTCACCGTTCGATAAGTGCGTTCCACGAACGCCTTCGCTCTACTCCATCGAACCCCGGTCGGACCCGATAATATCCAACGAGGTCTGATCGTTCACCCGTCATATCTCGGAAGACAGACTCTTGGCCGTATAGACCATCAGAAGATGTGTCGAACATAATCTTATGCAACGTGATATACCCCGATCATGACTGAATTGCCAAAAGCTTATATCCCCGCTGATACGGAGGAAAAATGGTACTCTTTCTGGGAAGAACTCCGCCTGTTCCACGCAGAACCAAATCCGGCCAAGACTCCTTATGCGATCGTAATTCCACCGCCGAACATCACGGGGATCCTGACGATGGGCCATGTCCTCAACAACACGATTCAGGATGTGTTTGTCCGGTGGAACAGGATGAAAGGACGTGAGACGCTATGGATGCCCGGGACGGACCATGCGGGAATCGCTACACAAAACGTAGTCGAAAAATCCTTATCAAGACAACATAAGACTCGTCATGACCTTGGGAGAGAGGATTTCCTGAAGCGCGTCTGGGAATGGAAAAAGGAGTATGGCGGTACAATCATAAAGCAGCTGCGAAAGCTTGGAACAAGTTGTGATTGGGAACGAGAACGATTCACTATGGATGAAGGCCTTTCCAGAGCAGTGCAGGAAATTTTTGTCCGACTCTTCGAGAAAGGTCTGATTTACCGCGGCAAGTATATCGTGAATTGGTGTCCCAAGGACCACACCGCAATCAGTGATGACGAGGTCAACTCCATCGATCACGAGGGGCAATTATACTATGTGAGATACCGGGTCACCAATTCCCAGCAATATATCAGTGTTGCGACCACCCGCCCTGAAACAATTCTCGGGGATGTCGCAGTGGCTATCCATCCGGATGACGAGAGACATAGGCACCTGCTCGGGAAAACGGTAATCCTTCCCCTTGTCGAACGTGAAATTCCGATAATCGCAGACCAGTTTGTCGATCCTGCATTCGGGACGGGAATTGTCAAGATCACCCCGGCGCATGATCCAAACGACTTCTGGGTAGGACAGCGACACAACCTCCCGCAGATTAACATTTTCGATGTCTCGGCCAAACTTAACGATGCGGTGCCGCAAAAATACCGTGGGCTTGACAGGTTCGAGGCACGGAAGATTATCCTGAAAGATCTCCAGGACCAAAACGGTATTGAAAAAATTGAAAAACACGTCTCTGCCATCGGGCATTGTTACCGTTGCGATACAATGATAGAACCATATCTTTCGGATCAATGGTTCGTCAAAATGAAACCGCTCGCCGGACCTGCGCTGAGGGTGGTTCAAAACGGGACAGTCAGATTTCATCCGGACCGCTGGGTGAAAACATACGAGCATTGGATGTCCAACATCAGGGACTGGTGCATATCACGGCAGTTGTGGTGGGGTCACAGGATTCCGGTTTGGTATTGTGTGAAGAGTCTGACCAACAATCCGCGGTGCAAGGACCCTATTGTCGCCCGGGTCGTGCCGACCCAATGCCCGCATTGTGGTTCAATGCATCTGAGTCAGGACGAGGACGTTCTCGATACCTGGTTCTCCTCCTGGTTGTGGCCCTTCTCTACGCTTGGCTGGCCAAAGGATAATCCAGACCTGCGATATTTCTATCCGACGGATGCTCTCGTCACTGCACCGGATATTATTTTCTTCTGGGTTGCGCGCATGATCATGGCTGGAATGGAAGTTATGGGAGATATCCCTACCTCCAAAGGTTTAGTGCGCGCAAGCGACTCGGAACTAGTCCCATTCAGAGACGTCTATTTCACGAGCATTATCAGGGATCTGAAGGGGAGAAAAATGTCAAAATCATTGGGCAATTCGCCCGACCCTCTCGATGTCATTTCAGAATACGGGGCGGATGCTCTTCGATTCACAATCGTTTACCTGGCGCCGTTAGGCCAGGATGTCCTTTACTCCAACGACAAATGTGAAATGGGGAGGAATTTTGCAAATAAGGTCTGGAATGCGGGCCGTTTCCTGCTCATGAATCGGAGTCAACTCGGGATCGAGTCGCACGTGAATATGTCCTCGAACCTCGATGAGCAACATCTTGATCTTGCCGACCGTTGGATTCTCTCGCGGTTGAATTCTACCATCGTTTCACTGGAAGAAACATTAGGGGCATTCGATATCAATCTGGCTGCCAAGACTCTTTATGATTTTATATGGCATGATTTCTGTGACTGGTACGTCGAGATGGTCAAGGGGCGCCTTTACGGGGACGACGCAGACCAGGTGAAACGTTCCGTTCTTTCCCGCGCTCTCACCATATTTGACCGCATTCTCCGTCTCCTCCACCCCTTCATGCCCTTCGTGACTGAAGAGCTCTGGCATTACCTCGAGACAAGAAAACCCCGTGAGTCGGTAATGGTCGCAGCATACCCAACGCCAGACCCGCGGTGGATCGACGAGACCGTTGAGAAGGAAATGGCGTTCGTTCAGTCCACAATCAATAGCGTGCGAAACGCCCGCGGAGAACTGATGGTCCCCCCTTCAAGGGAAATCGAACTCATACTCCATTTCCCGACAGGGGCAAACGGCGACATTGTAAAAAAATACCAGAATTATTTCCTTCGCCTCGCTCGTGTAACGAAGATCTCCAATCTTACAGGAGGTCAAAAACCCAAACACGCTGCCAGTCTCGTCATTCAAGGCGGAGAACTCTTTATCCCGCTTGAAGGTATCATCGATCTTGATGCGGAGAGGGAACGGATCGAAAAGGAACTCTCCCGTCTCGCCAACCTCTGCGAGACCACTGAGCGAAAGCTTGCGAATCAGAGTTTCACTGCAAAAGCTCCAAAAGAAATCGTCGACAAGGAACGGGAGAAATTGCAATCGTTCCGGGAAACAATAGAGAAACTTCGGCACAATCTTGAGCGTATATCGTCCTGACTGCAACCTGAATCGATGAGCGGATTTTCATCAGCTGCAGGAGGATTGTCTCGTTTGCCACCTGCGACAGTGAGGAGAGGATTCAGATTCCCGGGCAGGAATGAAATCTCCATATCTCATCCCTCGGCAAATTTAATATGTATTAAGGAGCATTGAGCATTTCCTCAATCAGTCCCTTAGAAGCGTCCTGGTTTGCTTCTGTTTGCATACTATCCTATCTTGGCATACAATATTATTCCGCTACTTGCCCCCTTACTTTCAAGGATCGATATGAAAAGCATGTACATTTTCGGCCATTTGCTGGTTCTCCTTCTCGGAGTAACGGTCGCGGTTTCACAAAACACGACAATGAACCTCTCGTTGAGTGATAAAATCAAGCGATTCTCGCCGACACCCATCACTGGTGACATTTCAAAACTGACACCTGGAGACCAAAAGGCGCTTGAAAAACTCATCGAGGCTACCGCATTTATGGACTCAATCTACCTGCGGCAGGTCTGGAGCGGAAATATCGAACTCCTCCACAAACTTCAATCTGATTCGTCCACGGAAGGAAAAGAGAAGCTTCATTACTTCTTAATCAATATGTCTCCATGGTCCAAACTCGATGGCGATGAGTCGTTTATCCCGGGGACTCCCCAGTACCCGCCGAAAGGGGCGAATTACTATCCTGAGGACATGACAAAGGAGGAGTTCACGACATGGGCTGACCGATTGACGGAGTCCGACAGGCAGAAAGCGACCGGTTTCTTCGACATCGTAGGGCGCAACCCGGATCACTCCCTGGCATTACACCCGTATAGCGAGGTCTATGCGGAATTTTTGCGCCCCGCGGCACAATTGCTGAATGATGCTGCAAATCTGACCGATAACCAATCGCTGAGAGCTTTTTTGATGAAGCGTGCAGATGCATTTCTGTCGAACGACTATTACGAGAGCGACGTGGCCTGGATGGACCTAGATAGCCCGATCGAACCAACAATCGGACCGTATGAAGTATATCTGGACGACCTGTTTAACTATAAGGCCGCATTCGAGGCCTTCATTACTCTGCGAGACGACGCGGAAACCGCCAAGCTTGCAACATTCTCAAATCATCTCCAGGAGATAGAGAACAATCTGCCAATCGATCCCAAGTATCGTAATCCAAAATTGGGAGCACTGTCACCCATTCGCGTGGTCAATGAGGTCGCAATCGGTGGCGAAGCGCGCGCCGGTGTTCAGACCGCGGCGTTCAACCTCCCGAACGACGAGAGGGTCACGCGTGAGAAGGGAAGCAAACGTGTTATGCTGAAGAATGTTCAGGAAGCCAAATTCACGCAATGCCTTATCCCAATCTCAAAGATCGTGCTGGATCCGGGACTTCAGCAATATGTTGCCTTCGAACCATTTTTCACACACATTCTTGCCCACGAACTGATGCACGGATTAGGACCGCACACGATCACTGTAAATGGCAAGCAAACCACCGTCCGTCAGGAGATGAAGGAACTGAGTTCCACACTTGAGGAGGCAAAAGCAGACATCTCAGGTTTATTCGCGCTCCAATTCCTGATCGACAACGGGGTAATCGACAAGGGCATGGAGAAGTCGATATATGCAACGTACCTTTCAAGCATTTTCCGATCGGTTCGATTTGGAATTGAGGAAGCGCACGGAAAAGGCACCGCACTTCAGTTTAACTATCTGTTTGATGAAGGTGCCTTTCGGTTGGATCCGACAAATGCTACGTTCACAGTCGACTTTGAAAAAATCGCACCAGCCGTCAAGAAACTTACCGGTGAGATCATGACAATCCAGGCACATGGAGACTATGAGAAAGCAAAATCGCTCCTTGAGAAGTACGGCGTGGTTCGACCGGCGATGAGAAAATCCCTCGACAAATTGTCTGCCATCCCGGTAGACATCGAGCCTGAGTTTCAGATAACGCATTAACATGGGAGTGAGCAGCGGGAAAACCGCTCTTATCACAGGCGCGACGAGCGGGATTGGCTTAGAGTTTGCGAAACTTTTCGCGCGGGACGGCTACAACCTCATCATTGTCGCGCAGCATGAACGAGCTCTCGCGGAAGTAGCTGCACAGCTGGAAGGTCAGTATTCAGTCTCGTGCACAAGAATCGCCTGCGATCTCTCAAAACCCCAGGCAGCAAATACCATTCACCACGCACTCCAGCAGGCGCACCATCGGGTTGACATTCTCATCAATAATGCCGGGTTCGGAACCTGGGGGAGCTTCAGCACATCGGATCTGGATCTTGAGATTGCAGAAATTCAGCTCAACATCGTTACTCTCGCAAAACTGACAAGGTTTCTCCTGCCGGACATGATCCATCGCAAGTCGGGAAGGATTCTCAATGTCGCTTCGACAGCTGCCTTCGCGCCGGGGCCGTTCATGGCAACGTATTATGCAACAAAAGCCTTCGTCTTTTCTTTCACCCAGGCATTACGGGAGGAGCTACGGGGAAGCGGAGTCAGTGTGTCCGTACTTTGCCCCGGCGAAACTTCCACAGCCTTCCAACGCCGCGCAGGAATCGCCGACACAAACCTGACCCGGCCAGCATTTATTATGAAGGCCTCCACCGTGGCTCGACGGGGTTACACCGGATTGATGAAAGGTCGACCAATGATTATCCCGGGTCTGAGAAACAAATTCCTGATTTTTTGTACACGAATTCTCCCCCGAGTTCTTATAAGCGCTATTGTCCGATGGTTTAACTCTCATCGCGATAACGTACAATCATCTCTCAAACCTGAGTAAAGATCAGAGTCTGAAGCGTGGAAATAACGATTCTCCATCACTATAGACAAAAGGGTTCACATTTTATGAGACTCACCGCTATCAAGGTTACGTTCATTGTTCTTCCACTCTTTTCGGCAATCACGTTTTCTTCCGCGGGAGAGAGGTCAATCGCAGCAGCGCATGGCGATTCTGTCTTGATCTCCTCAATGCTCAAGAGCTTTAAGGCGCGCAGTATTGGACCCGCGGTCATGGGCGGCCGGGTTTCAAGCATTGCCCTCGACCCACAGGACAATTATACCTTTTATGTCGGTCTTGCGACCGGTGGGATTATGAAGACCGTCAATGGAGGAGCGTCCTTTGACGCAATTTTTGAGAAGGAGCCGGTCGCTTCCATTGGAGCTATCGCTGTCGCCCCGTCAAATTCAAAACACATCTGGGTAGGGACTGGGGAAGCCAATGATCGCAACAGTTCCGGCTGGGGTGATGGTGTGTACCATTCCACGGACGGCGGGAGTACATGGACGAACGCGGGCCTCAAGAAGAGCAAATCAATCGCACGCATCGTCGTTCACCCTTCCGACACAAACACTGTGTGGGTTGCGTCGATGGGAGAACTGTGGGGACGGGGTCCTGAGCGAGGCCTGTACAAAACAACTGACGGTGGAAAGAACTGGAAAGTGGTACTCCAGGCACCAAAAGGTCTGAGCGACCGGGTAGGGTGTGGCGATGTCGTCATCGACTCTTCAAATCCAAAAATTTTGTATGCCACACTCTATGCCCGGGTTCGCACTCCCTGGTCGTTCACCGTGGGGACGGCGGTCACAAACGGTGAGGATGTCGGCGGGATCTACAAAACGACCGATGGGGGTGAATCCTGGAAAAAGTTAACGAACGGCCTGCCGGGACAAACAGGGCGAATCGGTTTGGACATCTATCAGAAAAATCCCACGATAGTCTACGCAGTCATCCAGAGCGATGAGGGAGGAACAAGTGATATCGACGACGTGCACAGTAAGCACGGCGGCGTATTTCGTTCCGAAGACGGGGGCGAAACATGGAAACGCCAGAGTGCTCTTGACCCTCGCCCCTTCTACTTCAGCCAGATTCGGGTAGACCCATCGAATGATCAGACGGTATACGTCCTTGGCTACATGCTCCATGTGTCAGAAGATGGAGGAACAATATTTCGGGAAGATTATTTTGACAAAGTTCATCCCGATTGTCATGCGCTTGCAATCGATTCAAAAAACCCAAAACGGCTAGTACTGGGAACGGACGGCGGACTCTACCAGAGTCTGGCAGGCGGTAAGGGATGGGAATACCTCAACAAATTTGCTGCCGGCGAATTCTACCACATCACTGCGGATATGAGCAATCCATACCGGCTTGCGGGTGGATTGCAGGATAACAGGAACTGGATAGGACCGAGCAGGACGAAAACCAAGGATGGAATTCTTAACACAGATTGGATTAACATCGGGGGTGGTGACGGCTTTTACTGCGTATTTGATCCTCTGGATTCGACGATCGTCTACGCAGAATCGCAGGAAGGTTATGTCCATCGTTTAAATCTCCGGACCGGAGAGGTAAAGGGATTGCGTCCACAGCCTGCGGAAGGACAGCCCGCTTTTCGTTTTCACTGGAACTCCCCTCTCATCGGCAGCCTCCATGAGCCGGGGACACTTTACCTCGCAGGCAATCATGTCTTCAAGCTCACTTCTCACGGGGAAAGCTGGAAACTCATTAGCCCTGATCTCTCGACACAAGACCCCGGCAAAATCATGACCGTAGGCAGCGGAGCTGAAAACTATGGTGTTGTGTATTCTCTCGCAGAATCTCCAGTGCAGGTGGGATGCTTGTGGGCAGGAACAGACGACGGCAAGTTGTGGAAAACAACCAATGACGGTTTAACATGGATCGACCTCACCCAAAAACTCCCCAAAGAATGCAAAGGGCAACTCATTAGCCGCATCGAACCCGGCCACATCGACTCAAACGTCGCCTACCTCTCCGTGGATGCTCACTGGACCGGGAATTATGCCCCTCTCGTTTATAAAACCACAGATGGCGGAAACACATGGCGGTCGATCTCATCCGATCTCCCTGTCGACGCCCCGGTAAACGTGATCCGCGAAGACCCTACAAATCAGAACCTGTTGTTCGTCGGGACAGAATTTGCGTTGTACGTGAGTCAGGACCAGGGAAAGGCATGGATCAGGTTCGGAGAACTCCCGACGGTAGCCGTCGATGACCTCCTCGTTCAGCCACGAGATCATGATCTGGCCATTGCGACACATGGTCGGAGCCTGTACATCATTGATGACATCCACCCTCTCGAGGACTTTACGCCGGAGGTTCAACGCTCCAGCGCCTACCTTTTCCCCCCACGAGCCGCCTTTGGCTCCTACTCCCTGGAGGGAACAAACGATTGGGATGGGGCGTATGTTTACAGAGGTGCGAATCCGCCGGATGGAGTGATGATCAATGTCTATGTGAAGGAATTCACAGGTGAAACCCCGAAGATTTCGATCACCAATCCAAAGGGCGAACCAGTCGCGAACCTCTCGATTGCAGGAACGCCGGGCATCAATCGCGCGGTTTGGGATTTGAAGACGGCAAAAGAGTTTCTGAACGATTATGGTGGTGAAGGGCAAAAATTTGTAAGCCCCGGCGACTACACAGTTACACTCACGTACGGCAAAGTGAAACAAACCCAAAAACTGCATGTCGATATTGCTGCAGGGATCGAGACCCGATGACCTTGCGCATCGATATTCTCCGACTGAAGATCACGAGTCCTGTCAGGACCTGGCTCTCATGAAACAGTCGCAGCGAGGTATCCACCAACCGTTCGGGAGGCCTATCGATCAATCATAGATGGAGATTGGAATGTATTTTTTCTTTTTGTTTTTACTCAATACTTTTCCGCAGGTAACGCTTACTCCGGGAATTGTTCCCGGAAAGAACCCGGGCCCTGAAGATACTTATTTACACATATGCGCCCTTGATAGTGACAATGCGTTCATCGTGGGAAAGCCCTCGGTTCTACTCCGCACAACCAATGGAGGAGCACAATGGCACAAAGTACCACTCAAGGGTGATTCACCCGAGTTGTACGGGATAGCTTTTTTCGCGCATCGATATGGGATGATCGTCGGACAGCACGGGACCATTTATATCACCAGTGACACAGGAACTCATTGGAAGATGAAGAAGACCCCGTTTAATGTTAACCTTGTCGGCATACAATTCCTTTCTCGCTCTACCGCTTATGTTGCCGGATTCGGCGGGACAATACTGAAAACCGGCGACGGCGGAGATACGTGGAAGGCGATGACGAGCGGCGTGAGAGACAATCTCTGGTCGGTTTCGTTCCCGACGGAGACGATTGGATTCATAGGAGGGGCCAGCGGACGCATCCTTAAAACAACCGACAGCGGTGCGCACTGGGTCCCTCTCCAGAGCGGCCTGACGAGTTTCTTTTTTGGGACTCAATTCCTCACCTCGAACCTTGGCTGGGTGTGCGGTGGATACGGAGCGATCATGAAAACCACAAATAGCGGGATCACATGGTCGAGGCAACATGTTCGCGAAGATCTCGGATCTTTTCTTTCCAGCGATTTTGAATACGGGTTATCGTTTGTCGATGACCAGTATGGTTGGGTGGCCGGAACTGACGGCGCACTTTTACGGACATCAGATGGTGGTGCGCATTTCGTCAATATCAAGCCGTCCAAAATCGCCACCTTCTTCTCGGCGCAGTTTCTCAACCGAAAAGTCGGATGGATCGTTGGTACAAACGCCACAATTCTTAAGACAAGCGATGGAGGGGACACGTGGCTCGACCAGTCTTCAAATGTACGGTGAATCACATTGTTTTCTTTTTCGCGTTTTGGCTTATGGTGCTCCTCGTGTCACCGGGCTGTTGTACACGACGGCCTTTGCCTCAAAACTTTCTCTCCGAAACCATTGCCTATAGAACTTCGAAGGACTCATCGTTCCGGAATGATCCAGAATCTCCGTTCCGACAGGATACCTCGATCCAGTACCATGGCCTCAGCTGGTTTCCCCCGGACTCGAATTATTGCTTTCTATCGAAACTCAACCGGTATCAGAACCCCGAACATGTCACAATTTTTGGAACCAAGGGTGAAGAGCGCCCAATGATCCGGTATGGCTATTTCCTTATCGATTTCGGCGGCCGTCAGTACGTTTTAAACGTCTACAAGAATCCCCCAAACAAAAAGAACGATCATTCGGGAATCGAAGAGCCCTTGTCGATCTGGTTCACGGACGAAACGACCGGCAGAGAGACTTATCATGTTGGAAGATACGTCGATGTCGGGGAAGAAGAACCGAATCCGAATTTCGTTTATACAATCAATTTTAACGACGCTTACAACCCATACTGCGCATACAGCAGTAAGTATTCCTGCGCGATCCCGAGGAAGGAAGATCATCTTCCCTTCGCTGTTTATGCTGGTGAGAAGAAATATCACGAATGAGTTCAAGATGGCAGTCGGGGGCACCTTCTTCACGATATACATGCCACACCCGTGCACAATTGAGTTAGTCCCCGCAAAATCGGGGAAAGTTCATCCCGAATCCATTCTTGAAACCGGTAGGCATCGGTTCCCCATTCCAACCTGCATCCCCATATATGTCTGACCATGTGGTCCCTCGAATCATGAGATTGAAGGTTTATCAAATTCTCAAAAAGATTGCGTTTTACTGATTTTCACCCTACATTTAGTTGATTTTATAAGGACCATCGCCAGGGATAATGCAGTTACGTAAGTTATATCGGACAATTGAGTCCTTCGGGTCGCAGAAATTCGAAAGCGATGAGAAGCTTCTGGAGCACGCGCTGGTTGAGATTGTCCAGAATGAGGAGATAAAAATCAGGGGTGGCCGGCTATGGAAGTTCGATCCGAAAACAGGGAGCTACGAACTTTTATATCAGATCGGTGATATCGAACAGATCCGGGCGAAATACCGAATAAAGTTGAAAGACTACCCTCTCTTCCTCGAATTACCGAAGGTCAGAACGGTGCTCGCAAACGAAAACGATCAGTACCTCAGGAAACGGGGCATCTTCAAGTATTCAGCCACGGGTGTAGGTGAAAAGCTGGTCTGGCGTGGTCACACGCTTTTTCGGTATGTTATAGCATTTAACTCGGATGAATTGGGAGAGGGAATTACGGCCACACTGAATATCATCAGTGCCGCACTGAGCTCGGTGTTGCGCAACAAAAGGATTGAACAAAAAGCGAAAGTCCTTGAGCGCGATCTTGACAAAGCTCGAGAAATCCAGCAAAGCATCCTTCCCCAGCATGAAATCCGCTTTCACTCCTACGAAAGTTACGGCATTTCCATCCCTGAGCGAATCGTTGGCGGTGATTTTTTCGACTATCTCCAGCTTGAAAACGATCCCGAAAGGTTAGCTGTGGTCATAGGCGATGCGACAAGCAAGGGAATATCGGCGGCGGTCGAGGCGTTGTACATTTCCGGGGCGCTCAGGATGGGATTTGAGTATCAGACAAAAATTGCCGTCCTGCTCTCCCGCGTCAATAAGTTATTGCATAAAACATTTTCCGAGGAACATTTTGTTTCTCTCTTTTACGCGGAGCTGACTAACGATAAGAGTGGGCTCATCATCTACGCGAATTGCGGCCACAACATGCCAATTTTGCTGCGTGCCGAATCATCCCAACCAGAATTTCTGGATGCGACCGGTCAGATGCTCGGGCCGTTCCCGAACGAAGTATTCAGGACGGAGAGCACACATATGAAAAAGGGGGATCTCCTTGTGCTCTACACGGACGGCATTCCGGAAGCCATGAACGAGCAGGGGGAATTCTACGGTGAGAATCGACTCGTGCAGCAGTTGTTGCAACACCGCTCCAAATCTCCGAAGGAAATTTCCCAGCTTGTTCTGGAGGATGTTCAGGTTTTTAATAGTTCGGGTGCTCAGTCTGACGACAAGACACTCGTAGTTATCAAAAGAAATCAATAACGTGCGAAAGGATTTTATCTCCATGGGAGATTCATCAAAACAAATCGGAACCATATCGGCTGTCAACAGTATGACTGTTTCCGCCATCTTAACGAATGGTGCCTCATCGGCGGCGAGCCGGCTCGGCAGTTACGTCGTCATGACCGAGGGAGATACAACTGTCGTAGGATCCATTACGAACGTCCGCCAGTTTAGCGCCGGGGACTCAAAAGCTCCTCCGGAAGCACAGAAGGATCACAAACAGACCATTGAGATCCAACTCATCGGTACTGTCACGGAAGGGAAATTTGAACGCAGCATCTCAACATATCCGCTGATTGGGAGCGCTGTGTACAGTGCCCAAGCGGAAGATCTCAAGAGCATATTCCTCACGTTCCGGGTCTATGGATACTCCCCCGGCACGATCTCGGTGCTTCAGGATGAACGGATGTATTTGAACCCCAACAAATTCTTTGCAAAGCACATTGCTCTGTTTGGCTCTACCGGTTCGGGTAAATCCTGCACGACAGCTTCCCTTCTGCAGAAGGTCGGGAAGTTCGAAAATACCCATATTCTCCTTCTTGATCTTCACGGGGAGTATGGCCCCGCATTTCACGAATCCGGAAATGTCATTAAAATTACTGAACTCGAACTTCCCTACTGGTTAATGAATTTTGACGAACTTGTCGAAACATTCGTCGATGAAAATGAGGGTTCCGCGAACAACCAGATTATGATACTAAAGGAAGCCATCCTCGATTCCAAGAAAGGAAAAAATCTTCCGCTAAAGGATTATCTCACGATCGATACACCGGTCTATTTCGATTTTCTGGATGTCAGCGCACGAATGAGATCCCTCGATACGGAGCGAACATTGAGTGGAAAAGAGGGACCATTTTACGGACAGTTTACACGTTTCCTCGTTCGCCTTGAAAGTAAGTTGATGGATAAGAGATATGAATTCATCTTCCGGCCCAAACACTACAAATCGTCCGACACGTTTGCGAGTTTGCTGACAAAATTGTTCGGGCTCGACTCCGGAAAAAGAATCACCATCATCGATCTGAGCCGTGTGCCTTTCGATGTGATCAACGTCCTTGTTTCATTGCTCGGGCGACTCGTCTTCGATTTCAATTTGTGGAACAAACACCGGCACGATTTTCCTATTCTCCTCGTCTTCGAGGAAGCGCACACCTACCTTTCGATGACAGGACGAAGCACCTCGGCGCGGAAGACCGTTGAACGGATAGCCAAGGAAGGGCGGAAATACGGCGTGAGCAGCATGATCGTCAGCCAGCGCCCGTCTGAGATATCCGAAACAATCACTGCGCAATGCAACAATTTCATTGCGATGCGGTTGCTCAATCCGAACGATCAACAGTACATTCGAAAACTTGTCCCCGACAGCCTCTCAAATCTTATCGAGGTTCTTCCCACGCTTCGTCAGGGCGAGGCGTATTTTATCGGAGATGCTGTTCCTGTACCGGTGCGGGTGTTGATCGACATGCCAAATCCCGAACCTGCAAGCGCTGACATCAAGTACTTTGACAAATGGCAGAAAAAAGAAGCCAACACCGAAGTGACTGACGTCGTTAACAACTGGTGGAGACAGATCAGGACCTGAACAGACTGCAAGAATGCATAATGACACAGGGCATCATCGTTATGATGCCCTTTCTTTTTGTCCGTCAAACGCACTTATCTCAACAAAATTGCTTTTCTTGTTTCCGTGAACATCTGGCGGGGTTCAGACAGACTTGTGGCCTCCAGCCGATAGAAATAGGTTCCGCTGGAAAGCTGAGGACTCCATGCCATGACGTGCACACCAGCCACGACGTCCTCGTTCATCAACTCCCCCACGTTCTGCCCGAGGACGTTGACAATCGTCAAGTGCACATGACTTGGTACAGGAACTCCAAAGCGGATTTCAGTGGATGGATTAAATGGATTGGGATAATTTTGTGAA